>CABRZY010000100.1 GCA_902475475.1 uncultured Collinsella sp. | reverse complement strand
GCAGGTCTTGTCCATCATCTCTTGGCTCATACGCATGCACCTTCAAGTCATATACATCGGTCGGGTGGAAACCGCCGACCGACCGCATCGATTACATAATGGTGCTAAGTCTAGCCCATAAGTACATAAGCGTCAGCGCACCTGGCCATCGCGGATTTCTATGACGAACGATAGGCGTCGGCACCGCAAACATGGGACACATGGCCCACCTTTCGAGACTTCCGGGCAGCGGCAACTGGGGCATACATATAGGTAAGGAGCCCTATGTTGGGGCAAGCTCATCACGGCACCGGACGACGAATGGAAGAATAACCGCACAGTAAACAAAGACATCATGCGCATGCGTAACCGCCGCCCCAGCGATCCGCGGCACACGATGTCCCTGGCAGACAAGGAGGACGCCACCATGAAGAAAAAGACCCTATCGATCCTTTCCCTGTGCATCGCCCTCTTTGCCGCGTTTGCCCTTGTCGGCTGCGGCGGGAGCGCGTCGAGCGGGGGCAGCAGCGCCGCCAAGAGCGAGGGCAAGGAAAAGGCCCCCGTCGCCGAAAAGACCGACTTTATCTGGTTTAAGGTCGAGATGCCCGAAGGCGTCGGCGTTAGCGACTCCGCTGGCAAGAACGCAGATAGAATCCAGCTCACCTTCCCCGAAGACGAGAACGGTTCCTCCGACCGCTTCATCCCCGTCTGGAAAAAGGCGATGACGGCTGAGGAGTCCCATGCCGACCAGGCAGAAAAGAAAGGCGATACGTTCCAGTGGGAGGATGGCGGGTCCGTCGAGTACAACGGCAGGACATGGCTCACCGGAACGTACAAGGACAACAGCGGCACCTCAACCATGCTCTTTACCGACGTCGAACCGGGAAGCGTTTACATCCTCATCCCGAACTTCGACCAGCACAAGAAAGAAGCCGAGGCGCTTCTGAACTCCATCGAGTTCCCCGATGACATGAACGAAGCGGTTACCGAGGCCCGCGACGTCGAGATTTCGAGTATCGAGATCAAGTAGCAAGTGCCCACGCGCGTCCGTGCGCGCTCCATAAAAAGCGCGGGCGCCCAACTCCGGGGAGGGTCGACAGTGCCGGCCCTCCCCTCTTTTGGACCCGCGCATATTGCCACTTATCGGCGCAAATCCGACCCCCAGAATGGGACACATGGCCCACCCTAGTGAGCCGCTCGCGCGTACAGTAAAGGCAGGTAATCCATGGGCGGTTAATCGAGGAGGACACGACCATGAAAAAGAAGGCCTTTGCGATTCTCACCCTCTGCATCAGTCTCTTTGCCGCAGTTGCCCTGGTGGGCTGCGGTGGCAGCGGCGGCGCTACCGGCAGTGGCGGTGACGGCGGTGCGGAAAAGCCAGCCGTGGATATGAGGACCGACTTCATCTGGTTTAAGGTCGAGGTCCCCGAGGGCGTCGAGATCACCGACGTCGCCGGCGATACCGCTGACAGGGCCCAGTTTAAGTTCACCGAGAGCGAGCACGCCAGCGACCGCTTCATCCCCGTCTTTGACTCCGACAAGAACGCCGACGAACTGTTCGACTACGAGGCAAAGTGGAATGCCAGTTTTGAGTGGACCGAGAACGATCCC
Source organism: uncultured Collinsella sp. (assembly GCA_902475475.1). GTDB lineage: Bacteria > Actinomycetota > Coriobacteriia > Coriobacteriales > Coriobacteriaceae > Collinsella. Next base: position 4,944 of record CABRZY010000100.1, on the reverse strand, counting down.
GTCAAGTACAACGGCAAGACCTGGCGCAACGCTTCCTACACTCATTCGGGCGGCGTGACGACCGAATACTTCACCGACGTTGACGGCGGCAGTGTGTATGTGCGTATCGACAACGTCGAGGAGCACAAGGACGCCGTCGAGACCATGATGAAGTCTCTGGAATTTGCCGACGACATCGCCGAGGCCAAGACCGAGGCCATGGACGTCAAGCTCGACGATATCGAGATCAAGCGCTAAGCGACTGGCGAGCGCAACGGGAAACACGGTCGCAGTGCAAACAAGCGACGGTACCCCAGCGCTTCGTACCCAGGGAGGGCCGGTAAACCGACCCTCCCTTTCTTATGCCTGTAGCCGACGAACGCGAGGATGCCGGACGCCGGAACCGCCCCAAATGTGGCAACAGTACGAAAACGACAAACACCCCAACACGTCCGCCCACCGATTTATTGCGCCGCGCAGACAATTAAACCAGCATCTTTAAACATCTGGACAGTATAGTGACCAAAACTATCGCATAACCGCACTCTGCGAATGGAGAAGTTATGACCGAACACCATGCCATCAGCCGCCGAGCGTTTACGCTGGGCCTAGGGCTTGCGGCGTTGTCACCACTTGCAAGCCTGCCCGAAACCGCAGCGCCGGGCATTCCCCTGCGAGCGGCATTTGCAGACAACACACCCGCACCGTCGGACAGCCTCGACAATTTCGTCATTCGCCTTCGCCCCGCGGGCTATTTTCGCACCGCGAGCGTCAACCAAGACGGCAACGTTCGCGGCAACGTCTGCCACCTGTTTAACGACGGCACGTCCAGCAAGCTCATCCTTGAGAACGTAACGACCAAGAATGACGATACAAACTGGTATGCTATCCGCACCTTGCTCAATTTCGAAGAGCATAAAAAGACGGGCTACAGCATTTGGTCGGTCGACGACGACTCTGACAAAGATGGAAAGGTCATCCACGTATGGGGCGGCGAGTATGACAACAAGCCCAGCCGCGCTTTTGCGTTCGAGCGTCAATCAAACGGAACCTATATCATCCGAGACCGCACGGTCGAGAAAGAAACCGAGAAAAAAGACATTAAGTACCTGGCAATAGAATCGAACGGCGAAGACCAGGACAACAATAAGATCTGCCATAAGAGTAAGAGCATTCCGTGGGAGCTCGAACTTATCGGTTACGACATGAAAAAGAACGATGCCACGGTTAGCAGCCTCGACTGGATCACGTACAGCAGCTACGTCGACGGACCATGTTGGATGAAATACGTCGACGACAACAAGTTCCTCGACGAGCTGAGCATCCCGGGTACGCACGATTCGGGCACCTGCAGCGTGGACAACGACACTGAGCCCCAATCCTCGCAAGTAAAATGCCAGCAGGATTACATTCCCACGCAGTTGCTCGAAGGCATTCGCTATTTTGATATCCGGCTCGGAAAGGGCGATGACCCCGGCATCGACCACGGGATTTTCTACCTACTCAAAAAAGACGGGAACTATCTGCATCTCTCCGATGTCATCGGGTACTTCAAAACGTTTTTGAACGAAAACCCGTCAGAAGCGCTCATCATGCTCGCATCGCGCGGCAACGATGAGGCTACCGACGAAAGCATAACGACGGCCTTCGCCAAGGTTATGGCCGATAACCCCAACCTGTTCTACACGTCGAGCCACGTCCCCACGCTGGGCGAGGTGCGCGGAAAGATCGTCCTGCTGCGTCGATTTGGGCTCGCCGGCAACAGCGTAAGCGGCCACACGTGGGGCCTCGACCTCACCCAATGGGATGACAAGATCAAGGTGCATTCCGGGCAGTCGATGTGTCTCGTCCAAGACGCGCGGGGATTTGAAGCCATAGGGGAAACGGGCAATGAAGAGCCCTATTGCACCAAGGTATATGCCCAGGACAAGTACAAACTCACGGGAACCGACAAGCTCAGCTGGGTCGATAATGCGCTGAAGGAAACGACCGGGCGCACGTGCAACAAGGTGGACGTCGTGGACGATGCCGGGGCCGAGGTGCAAGTCCAGGAGCGTTGCTGGTCTATCAACTACACCAGCTGCACGGGCTTGTCGCACGGAGGCAATCCTTTTACCTCGGCACGAGTAGTCAACGAGCATCTGTACAAGAGCCCGTACATCAATCCCAGCGGCACCGAGGATACAAAGTCAGATTACCTCAAGCACATTGGCATCATCGCATCCGACTTTGTTGATGCGGCGCTGGCCCGGAGCATCTACCAGCGCAATTACAATTACGATACGAAGCACACGCAGTCGGCTTCGTGCTGCCTCCCGACCCGCATGCGCATGACGTACGGCGACTCGCTGAGCGATGCCTCGCTCCAGGATGGCAAGACCGTTGGCGAGGGCCATTTCCGCCTTGTCGACAGCAGCAACGTACTCAACGTGGCGGCTTCGGGCCATGCGTTTACCATCGAATACGTGGATGTCGACGCCTTGGGCAACGAGACCGTTACGGGGCTGCAGGGATTCGTGCCCATCGATATCGATCCGCGCGCACTGACACCCCACTTTGAGGGGCTCGAAGGCCTTAAGGCCGGCGAGGATGTGCGCACAAAGGTCGCGGCGCTGCTCGAGGGCAAACTCGAAAACGATGCCTGCACGGCTCAGCTCGAGTTTGTGCACGACGCGGACGGCGCTCCGGGCACGGCAATGGTCGAGGGCGAGGCATTTACCGCGGGAACGTACTGGGTGCGCGCGAACGGTCTTTTGGGCGACGCGGCGCAAAACTACAAGCTTGCTAATGACGGAGCCGCGAGCTTTACCGTAGCGGCCTCGAGCAGTGCAGGCGGCACCGGCACCGACGGTGGCACGGGTTCCAACGCAGGCAGCGCTGATAAGAACGGTAAGGGCAACAAGGGCAAGAACTCGGGCGGAAAACTCGCCGACACGGGCGACGGCTCCGGCATTGCCGCCGGGCTCGCTGCCGCCGCCGTAGCGACAACGGTCGCCGGCGCGGCAATGCTTGCCAACGACCGCGAAAACGCTGGGGACGGCAGCGAATAGGCAAGCCGGCCTTTTAGACACATCGACTCAATGGGGGGCGCAGGACACCGTTCTGTGCCCCCGATTTTTACCTTGGCCCAAACGCCGCCATAGGCTACATCACCATGTTCAGCGCGTTAACAAACTCCTGGGCCTTCGCACGGCTGCTCAGGCTAAAAACACAAGCAGTCAACAGCCTGTTACGCAGAAAAACATCGCGGCCCTTGATCCTGTTGACCCCCGTAATGTCCTTAAGATAGACAATCTCGGTGTGCTTGCCACCAAAAGTGCCCTTCTTGAGCACCTCAATACGGTTGGGGTAGATCTTGACGTCTTTATACCTACCCGAACCTTTGTCCTGGAATAGCAGCGTGTTGTTGTCCATACGCGTCACTCCCGTGGGGTTCGCTAAAACTGCCTCTATGGTCACATTTTAACCACCGCAAGGCCCCATGCGATGATGTCAGACAGCACAGCAATTCGTGTCCGCGCGAGGCTTTAAACTAAATGCGATAAAGATGCATTCCACAAGAGGAAAGTGGGGCGACAGTGATGGGCGAACTGGTAAACCGTGGAGAATCGGTAATCGTGCCAGAAGTTTTTTACAAGCAGGTTTCCTCGATTCTCAACGCCGCTCGCGACAAGGCCTATACCGCCGTTAACTTTGCGATGGTTGAGGCGTATTGGGAGATCGGCAAGAGCATTGTTGATGAGCAGGGCGGAGAGGAGCGCGCAGCATATGGAGAGGCATTGATTGCAGGCCTCTCCAGAAGGCTTACCGCGGATTTCGGAAGAGGCTTTGGCATCGCAAACCTTCGCAATATGCGTCAGTTCTTTCTTGCGTTTCCAATTCGCGACGCACTGCGTAGCGAATTGAGCTGGACTCATTACCGCAGGTTGATGCGCATTCCCGACCCTGATGCTCGCGCCTGGTACATGAACGAATGCGCCGATTCTCGTTGGAGCACGCGTCAGCTCGAGCGTCAGATCAACACCATGTTCCGCGAGCGCCTGCTTGCCAGCAAGGACAAGGAGGCCGTCACCCAGGAAATCCAAGAGAGCGCCCCGGCTCGTCGCGCCGAGGATATCATCCGCGATCCATATGTACTGGAGTTTTTAGGTTTCTCGGACGATACTGCGTTTCGCGAGAGCGATCTAGAGCAGGCGCTCATCACACATCTTCAGAAGTTCCTGCTGGAGCTTGGCCGTGGCTTCGCTTTCGAGGCGCGCCAAAAGCGTATCACCTTTGATGGGCGCCATTTCTATATTGACCTTGTTTTTTACAACTATCTGATGCGCTGCTTCGTGCTCATCGACCTTAAGACCGATGACCTTACGCATCAGGACCTGGGCCAGATGCAAATGTATGTGAACTACTACACGCGCGAGCTCATGAACGAAGGCGACAATCCGCCCATAGGCATCGTGCTCTGCGCGGACAAAAGCGATTCGATCGTCGAGTACACGCTGCCCGAAGACAACGACCAAGTGTTTGCCGCCAAATACCTGCCATATCTTCCAAGCAAGGAAGAGCTGGCGCGCGAGCTGAGTGCCGAGTACCGCGCCATCAACGAAGCGACTAATGGCGAAACGCAAGGGTAGCAGCACATTGCGACCGAAACCACCGCAGCCGTCGCAGGCGCACTCGCGGTTGCGACGCACGCTACGAAACAATACCGGTCATGGACGCCGGCAACGACATTCCAACCGTGGCTGGCGAGCGTGACCTGACAGGCAAAGACGCGGCCTTCGTCTGATGTGGATCCATTGGTTGCCACAGAAAAGGGCCGGTTGCAGCCGGCCCTTTAGACGATAGCACCTGCGTTGTCCGCGCTTCCAAAGTTGACCGACTGAGGAGCGGGTTCCGCGGCACACCTTGATTTTATCCGGTGGGGCGGCCGAGAAGAAAAGCCCAAACGCAAGGGCTTGCTCGCTG
>CABRZY010000099.1 GCA_902475475.1 uncultured Collinsella sp. | reverse complement strand
CGTCCGCCCCCGCTTTGACATCGCGATGTGGCTATGACTGCGAGATGCCAGCGAATCGATTACTCGTCGTGCTTCTCCTCACGGCGTGCAGCAGCGCGTGCGTCGTGGATGCCCTTGATCGCGGCATGGCGAGCCGTTCGGGCATCATGGATGGCGTTGCGAGCCTCGGCGGTCGTCGCCTTGGCAGAGCGCAACTTGGCGGCCAGATCGGGGTTGGTTTCGGCGACCGCGGTAATCGCGGGGCCGTCGAGCTCCTCTTGCGTGGGCTCGGCCAAAAAGTCGATAGCATACTGGGCGGCCACCATGGAGCCCTTTGCCAGCACGGTCTCGTCGATCTTGTAGAAGCAGGAATGTTGGGCGTACGTGGCGCCAATCTTGGGGTTGCGCGTACCTACAAAGGCGAGCACGCCCGGTACGCGACGCAGGTACTCCGAAAAATCCTCGCCCGAAAGCGTGCCGCGATAATGGCCTTGGCCGGTGGGGCCCAGGCACTTGATTACAGCCTGACGGCAGCGCTCGCTCGAGGCGACCTCGTTTTCGACCTTGTAGTTGGCGATGGTGTAGTCGGTGAGCTCAGCCTCGGCGCCCAGAGCTGCCGCGGTATGCTCCACGATGCGGCGCATGAGCTCCGGCATTTCCTCGTGGGTCGAATCGCCGTAGGTGCGCACTGTGCCGGCGAGGTAGGCCGTGCCGGCGATAACGTTGCGCGCGGTTCCGCCATGCAGCTCGCCGACGGTGATGACGGCCGGCTCGTAGGGGCTGATCTCGCGCGAAACGATGGTTTGCAGGGCGTTGACGATCTCGGCGGCAACCATGACGGCGTCGTGGCCGCGCTGGGGCATGGCGCCGTGGCATGAGGTGCCGCGGACGTCGATGCGGAACCAGTCGGTATTGGCCATGCGCGGACCGGGCTCGCAGCTCACGGTGCCGGCGTCGACCTCACTCCAGATGTGCGCGGCATAGGCGCCATCGACGCCGTCGAGCACACCCGTGCCGATCATGAGCTTAGCGCCCTGGCCGTTTTCCTCGCTGGGCTGGAATACGATGCGGACTTCGCCGTGGATGTCATCGGTCATATGGCGCAGGATTTGCAGCGTTCCGAGCATCATGGCGATATGGCAGTCGTGGCCGCAGGCGTGCATGCAGCCCTCGTTGACGCTGGCGAACTCCTCGCCGGTCTGCTCGGTGACGGGCAGGGCGTCGATGTCGGCGCGCAGCAGGATGCGGCGGCGTGGCGTGCCGTCCTCGCGGTAGGCGTCGGGCGCGGTGCCGCGGAGGGTCGCCACCAGGCCCGTCTTAAGGGGGCGCTCATAGGGGATATTCATGGCGTCGAGCTGGTTGGCGATGTCAGAAGTCGTGCGCTCTTCGGCGAGGCTCAGCTCCGGATGCTTATGGAAGTGCCGGCGCTGCTTGATGATATAGGGCTCAAACTCGGTAGCGATATCTTTGATGGCTGCGGTGACGTCGTCAGCCGCGCGAGCCTCGGTCGCCGCCATAATCTGCTGTGCCTTGGTCTTCGTCATAGTCGATTTGCTCCTTGCTGGGTTGATCGCAAAATCGTACAGGCTCTCTCCAGTATGCCACCTGCCGCTAGGGCTGGTAAAGTTGCCGTTTGCCGCTTGGGGTTTTGTTACAAGGGCGGGGGAGTACACTCGGGGGTGTTGAATTTCCTGCCAGAGATGGGGATGCCCATGCAACATATCGATCGGATTATCCGCTCCAAGAACGTCTTTACCGCGCAAGACGGCATCGATACCGCCCGCGAGCTGGCGATTGCCATCGCAGGCGACCGTATCGTCGCAGTCGGTGCGCCCGATGACGTGATCGCCGCCGCGCCTGCCGCCACGCCGGTTATCGACTACGGCGAGCAGTTTGTCTGCCCCGGTTTCCATGACGCTCATCTGCACTTCTTCCATACCTCGGTCGGTTCCTCGCCGTACATGCTCATGGATATGGGCACGTCCGAGGCGGCGCTGGTGCAACATGCGCTCGAGTTTTCCCAGGATCTGCCCAGTGACGCTTGGGTTGTGACGCAGGGCTGGCGCGATTACCGTTGGGATCCGCCCGAGCATCCTACCAAGGCGTCGCTCGATGCGGCATTCCCCGATCGTCCCTGCGTTATGTATTCGGGCGACGGGCACACGCTTTGGCTCAACAGCCGCGCACTCGAGGCGCTCGGCGTCACGCGCGACAGCGAGCCGCCAGCGGGCGGCAGTTACGACAAGGATGCAAACGGCGAACTCACGGGTATCGCTCACGAGGCGGCTGCCATGCAGCTGCTACCGCGCTGCCTTGAGTGGCTGGGGGAGGATCGCATCGCAAGCGCTTACGCCGATCAAATGAGGCGTATGGCCGAGCAGGGCATCACCTCGATCTGCGATATGTCGCTCATGCCCATGCCGGGCTGCGATTTTATCCGCGACGACGTCTACGACAAACTGCAGGCAGCCGGCAAGCTGGGCATCCGAGCCCATCTGTTCCCCACGCTGCTGGATGACCAGTCGCGCTTGGAAGAGCTGCAGACCCGCTACGCGAACAACGCGCTGCTCTCGGCGCCTGGTTTTAAGCAGTTTTTCGACGGCGTGTCGAGCGAGCATACCGCATACCTCACTGAGCCCTATACCAACCCGCGCTTCCCGGGCGACCAGGGCCGTCTGACGGTTCCTGCCGAGCGTATGCGCAAGCTGGTCCTCGCTGCCGCGGAGCGCGGTCACACCGTGCGCATCCACGTCATCGGCGACGGTGCCATCCATGCCGCGCTCGATATCTTTGAGGAGGCCGCGGAACTGTACGGCCTGCCCCAGCACGGTCATAACACGCTCGAGCATCTGGAGAACCTCTTGCCCGAGGACATTGACCGCCTGCGCAAGCTTAACGTGGTTGCTTCGAGCCAGCCCTGCCACATTACACTCGACCCGGGCGGCCCCGAGCGCGACCTGGGCCTGGAGCGCAGCCGCATCATGTGGCCGTTCGCAACCTATAAGCAGCGCGGCATTCGACAAGCCTTCGGCACCGATAGCCCCATCACAGCTGTTACCAGCATGAACGTGCTCTACACGGCTATCACGCGCCAGGATCCCAAAAGCCACTGGCCCGAGGGCGGCTGGTTACCGAGCGAGCGCATCGATGCAGCAACAGCCCTGCGCAACTACACCCTGGGCAGCGCCTATGCAGCGGGCGACGAGCAAAACCTCGGCAGCTTGGAGCCCGGCAAGTATGCCGACCTGGTAGTCCTGGACCAAAACCCGCTCACTATCGACCCCCAAGAGCTCCAGGCTACCAAGGTTCAGACCACCTACCTGGCAGGTAACTTGATTTACGAGCGCTAAGTATTCATGCCGTACCGTTAAGCGCGGCTCGGGCAGCCTTTTTGGGATAGCGCTCGAGCCGCGTTTGCGTTTTGGTGGGGATCCGCCATGAGCGTCCCTGCTCTGTTGGATTTGGGTGCGGGGCGGAGGTGCTGCTGCCCCGCGCTCAATTTGGACACCAGCAATGCTATCTCTTGGTGTTTTGCATACTTCCCATTACAGATTGCATAAAAAGGCTGGGATGTCCTTCCTGATCCTGATGTACCCCCGCCCGTGCCGTGCAAAAAACGGAGTATTCAGCACCGCGAGCTCTGCCGGTGCCGCTGCGGCTGAGTAACGTTGCGGAGATTGACGTCATTTTGGGCTCCGGTACGGCGCGAAGCATGCCTTTTTGTCCTGGCGGGGTTTGCCTGCCGACTCAAATCGCCGGTCGAAGGCGTCCTTGGGACCAATATGGTGTGTCCGGCGTGTATGCAGCCGTCCTGGCTTGCTGAATACTCCCAAAAATGCACGGTGCTCCCCAGGGGACCCGTGCACGCAACGAAAACCATGCCCATGTCGCTATCCGCATCGCCATTTTGCTGCACTGACTTTTCTGAATGTCGGGCCCGAATTAGTTAACCTGCCTCCCGTGTGGCTCCGGAGGGGCGGGGCATAAGGTTTATCGCGAGTTCCGTACGAGCCGAAGGCCACTTAATGTGGCCTTCGTGCGAGCAGGACTGCCCGAGCAGGAAACCTTACGCCCCGCCCCTCCGGAGCCACACGGGAGGCATCGCTAAGTTATCCCCCGGCATTCAGAAAATCTAAGTGCCAAAAAATAAGATTTTTTGACTCCGTGTTGTATAACCCGCCATTCGTGGGTACCATTCAACGCGTACGCAAACAAAAAGGGTTAATTCGCGTGGTATAACCGCGCGGCCCAAAAAGGAGGAGACAAGCATGTCGTCTTTGAAGCCGCTTGCAGATCGTGTTCTGGTCAAGCCCGACGAGGCCGAGCAGAAGACCGCTTCTGGTCTGTATATTGCCAGCAACGCTCAGGAGAAGCCGCAGCGTGGCACCATCGTTGCCGTGGGCGCCGGCAAGGTCAACGACAAGGGTGAGCGCATCCCCATGGACGTCAAGGTTGGCGACGTTGTCATCTACGGTAAGTTCGGTGGCAACGAGGTCAAGGTCGACGGCGAGAAGTATCTGCTGATGCGCGCCGACGACATCTACGCCGTCGTCGAGGCCTAGTCTCGTCAGAATCTCTGATTCGTCTTTGAACGCGCCCGCCGCATAGGACTCGGAAGCGGCGACGCGAGTCACATTTCTTTTGGAGGATTACCTACCATGGCAAAGAACATTACGTTCAACACCGATGCCCGCGCTAAGCTCGCCAAGGGCGTCAACACTCTGGCCGACGCCGTTACCGTCACCATGGGCCCCAAGGGTCGCTACGTTGCGCTGCAGCGCACGTTCGGTGCCCCGACCATCACCAACGACGGCGTTTCCGTCGCCAAGGAGATCGAGCTCGAGGATAACATCGAGAACATGGGTGCTCAGCTGGTGAAGGAGGTTGCCACCAAGACCAACGACACCGTGGGTGACGGCACCACCACCGCAACCCTGCTCGCTCAGGCCATCGTCAACGACGGTCTGCGCAACGTCGCCGCTGGCGCCAACCCGCTGGCCATCCGTCGCGGCATCGACAAGGCCGTCAACGCCGCCGTCGCCGAGATGAAGAAGCAGGCCAAGCCTGTCGAGACCAAGGAGCAGATCGCTTCCGTCGGTACCATCTCCGCCGGTGACCCCGAGGTCGGCGAGAAGATCGCCGAGGCTATGGAGGTCGTGGGCAAGGACGGCGTCATCACCGTCGAGGATTCCCAGACGTTCGATATCACCATCGACACCGTCGAGGGCATGCAGTTCGACAAGGGCTATGTCTCCGCTTACTTCGTCACGGATAACGACCGCATGGAGGCCGTGATGAAGGATCCGTACATCCTCATCACCGACCAGAAGATCTCCAGCGTTCAGGACATCATGCCCGTTCTCGAGGCTGTCCAGCGCGCTGGCCGTGGCCTGCTCATCATCGCTGAGGACATCGACGGCGAAGCTCTGCCTACCCTGGTCCTCAACAAGATCCGTGGCGCCCTCAACGTCTGCGCCGTCAAGGCCCCGGGCTACGGCGATCGCCGCAAGCGCATTCTCGAGGACATCGCCGTCCTCACCGGTGGCCAGGCTGCCCTGGACGAGTTGGGCGTGAAGGTCGCTGACATCACCGCCGATATGCTCGGTACCGCTAAGTCCGTCACCATCTCTAAGGACAACACCGTCGTCGTCGGCGGTGCTGGCTCCAAGGAGGCCATCGACGCCCGTATCGCTCAGATTAAGGGCGAGATGGAGAACACCACCTCTGACTTCGACCGTGAGAAGCTCCAGGAGCGCCTGGCCAAGCTCTCCGGTGGCGTTGCCGTCATCAAGGTCGGCGCTGCTACCGAGTCCGAGCTCAAGGAGATCAAGCATCGCGTCGAGGACGCCCTGCAGGCCACCCGCGCTGCTGTCGAGGAGGGCATTGTCGCTGGCGGCGGCGTCGCCTTCATGGACGCTGCTCCTGCGCTCGATGCCGTCGAGATCGATGACCCCGAGGAGAAGATCGGCGTCGACATCGTCAAGAAGGCTCTGACCGCTCCGGTCGCCACCATCGCCAAGAACGCTGGCTTTGAGGGCGCTGTCGTGGTCGACAAGGTCGCCGAGCTGCCCGCCGGCCAGGGTCTCAACTCTGCCAACGGCGAGTGGGGCGACATGATCGAGATGGGCGTCCTCGACCCCGTCAAGGTCAGCCGCGTCACCCTGCAGAACGCTGCTTCTGTCGCCAGCCTGATCCTCATCACCGAGGCCACCGTCTCCGATGTGCCCAAGAACACTCAGCTTGAGGACGCTATCGCTGCTGCTACCGCTGGTCAGCAGGGCGGCGGTATGTACTAAGGCCGACAAGGTCTAGAACTCCCACCGGGAATCCGGGGGCGTGACGGGGGCTTCTCTCCGGAACGTCCTCGGACATGCAAAGAGGCTCCGCATCGCGCTTTGCGATGCGGAGCCTCTTTGCGTGCGGAATGTTCCGGAGAGAAGCCCCGTCACGCCCCCGGATTCCCTGCGTTTACGGCCTTGAGGTCGGCGGGCGGAGAAGGACGTGGTTGATGGGAGTGCGTGTCCCCTTCGCTGTTTCGCGCTTTGCGCGAAAGGCGCGCTACTTTGGGATGGG
>CABRZY010000098.1 GCA_902475475.1 uncultured Collinsella sp. | reverse complement strand
CCCGCGAGGAGCGTCGTGGCGGCTATCGTGGCGGGCGTGGCGGCAACCAGGCCGGCTCCCGCGGCGGCCGTGCCGGCGGTCGCGATAATCGTGGTAGCTATGGCAATAGTCGTGGCGGCAAGCGCGGCGGCAGCTCCCGTCGCCCCGGTGACGGCGGCGGCAAGCGCAAGTAACATACGCATCGCCCGCTAGAGCGAGGTGAACCAAGGGCCCCGAGCAACTACGCTCGGGGCCCTTTTTGTTTGCCGTATCCGATCGCTAGTTCAAATGTGATTTCCTCGGGAATGCATCTAGAGGATGCCGTGGGCCTGTTTCCTACCATGCGGCAATGGGTCCCATGGGGTGCGCCGTGCATTTTTTGGAGTATTCTGCAGTTCGAGTTGTCTGCATATGATTTGACGTCGCCAACGGTGGCTTTCGGATATCCCTAGCGAGCGTTCTGAGTCAGATTTCGTCGTTTTCCGGAGCAGGGGCGCGTCATTCTCGCCATGTCGGAACCCAAAATGACGCAGCGCCCTAAAGGTTTGCCCGCTCGGGGTATTGCTGGCGCGGTCACGTTGCAGAATACTCCGTTTTTTGCACGGGCCAGGATGGGGTACCTCGGGAGAACACGGCGGTATCCCGTAAATATATACAATCTGTACCGTAATTTATACAAAACGAAGAGGCAGACAGCGTGGGGTGGGTGCATTGGGGTGCTTGGTGCATCAAAACGGGGACCCCACGTGCCGTATACTCTGGCTGGATGTGAAAGCGGCTTGACGCGTTGCCAGGCGTAGGGGAGGGTGCCTCGATGAGCGTATTCGAAATTGTGTTTAGTCCGACGGGTGGAACGCGGAAGGTGTCTGGCCTTGTGGCCGGGGCACTGGGCAAGAATACCGTTACCGTCGATCTGGCCGATAGCGGGCTAGATTTCAGCGCTGTCTCGATGACTGAGGACGACGTGGCCGTAATCTCTGTGCCGGCGTATGCCGGTAGAATCCCGGCTGTGGTGGCTGACCGGTTGGGCATGGTGCGCGGCAACGGGGCTCGGGCTGTTTTGGTTTGCGTATACGGAAACCGCGCGTTTGAGGACACGCTCGTAGAGCTGGAGGACGTTGCGAAGCGCGCCGTATTTAGGGTTGTTGCAGCGGTTTCTGCTATTGCTGAGCATTCCGTTGCTCGTCAGTTTGCTGCTGGGCGACCGGATGCGCAGGATGCGGCGCAGCTCGCAGAGTTTGCGCAGCAAATTCAGCAAAAGCTGTTGGCTGAGGATGCGTCCGGGCCCTCTATCCCCGGCAATCGTCCTTATAAACAAGCCGGAGGTCACCGCATGGCACCCGAGGCAACAGAGGATTGTGTCTCCTGCGGTGCATGCGCCGCGGCGTGCCCCGTTTGCGCTATCGACAAGAGTGACCCCAAACGAGCAGCTGGCGAGGCGTGCATCTCCTGCATGCGCTGCATCGCCGTATGTCCGCGAGGTGCTCGCAAGCTTGATTCCAACAAACTATCCGCTGTTTCCCAGATGCTGAGCAAGGTTTGCGTCGCGCGGAAGGAATGCGAGCTCTTCATCTAGCGCATACGAAATTGGTGCATTGGGGACAGGTTAATCTGCACCAACCTGGTGCAAACAAACCTGTCCCCAACGCGCCAGAGTGAGGAGTGCCCCTGGGTGCCGGCGGGAAAGGAACGTCCCTAAGTGCCGCCTAAATACCGTTTATCGAAGAAAAAATACCGTTCATCGGTCATAATGATTGTTCCGGCTTTGGGCTTGTCTACAATACCTCCCGTAAAAAGAAATGCGGAAGGTTACCGAGTCCCTCGGACGTGGGCCTAACCAAAGTCTTTGAACGGGTGTGTCTCCATGGACGCATTCACATGATTTTGGTTGGGCTATATTTATGAAGGGACATGCCACCATGGGTTTCTTTTCTCGCCTTATGGGTGGCTCGGACAAGCAGGCGACTGCGACTTCCGAGTTCGAGATCCTCGCCCCTGTTTCCGGCGAGCTTGTTCATCTAGAAAATACCAATGACCCCGCTTTTAGCAGCCGTGCAGTGGGCGATGGCGTTGCCGTGGTTCCCCAAGAGGGAACGGTGTGCGCTCCTGTTTCCGGTACCGTTGCGGCGCTGTTTCCGACTGAGCACGCGCTGGGCATTATGTCCGATGACAGCTCTGCTCAGGTGATGCTGCACATCGGAATCGACACTGTTAAGCTTGAGGGCAAGGGCTTCCATGCACTTGTTGCCCAGGGTGACCATGTCGACGCGGGCCAGCCCCTCGTCGAGGTCGATTTCGACGTGGTTCGCGCTGCCGGCTTCGATCCCACGGTCTTCGTTATCGTGTGCGAGCGTTCGGAGAACTCGACTCTTCGCGAGCATGCTTTCGGCCCTGTTGCTGTTAAAGAGCCTGTCATTTGGCTTTCCGAGTAAATTCTTGTGGTGGGTACCGTGGTTATCAAGCGAGTTTTTAACAACAACGTCGCAATGGTCACTTCGGACGATGGCTCCGAGCTCATCGTCATCGGTCGAGGTCTCTGCTTTGGCCGTCATGCCGGCGATACCATCGACGAGGCGTCGATCGAAAAGACCTACGCGTTGCAGAAGGGAACTTCTCAGGATTCGCGTACGATTGACCGCTTGGCACATCTTTTGGAGTCCATCCCCACCGTCAACCTCGTGATTTCCGAGGAAATCGTTCAGATGCTTCGTCGAGAGCTCAATGTCGACATCAACGATAAGATCCTCATCGCTCTCGCAGACCATATCAGCCTTGCTTTGGAGCGCGAGCGCAAGGGCGTCTCCTGTGAGAATCCGTTGCTGCTCGAGATCCAGCAGTTCTATCGCAAGGAGTATGCACTTGCGGGCCGTGCTCTGCAGATTATCAAGGAGTATATGGGCATCCAGATGAGCGAAGAAGAGCAGGGTTTCATTACGCTGCATATCGTCAACGCCACCATGCCGCAACGCTCTGACCGTCTGATTGTTTCGGTCCAGCTTGTTCGCGACGTGCTCGCGATTGTTTCTGAGCGCTATTCTACGACCCTCGATGGCACCTCGCTGCCTTACGAACGTTTCGTTCGCCACTTGCAGTTTTTCGCACAGCGAGCGCTCGATCCTGCGGCCGGGCAAATCAACGGAGACGCGCTGTTCCGAATCGATGAAACGGCGTATCCGCGTGCATTCTCGTGCGCGGACGCCATAGCCGCTCACTTGTCGTCTACCTATAACGTTGTCGTTACCGATGCTGAGAAGAGTTATCTCGCATATCACATTGTTAACCTGCTTGGAGAACCTGGTCTCTAGGCATAACGTGCCCACACATCGATTGATATAAGGCAGGGCTTACGGTCTTGCCCAGGGCACATCTGTCTTAATTTGCGGAAAAGGAAGGGGAGTACCGCTATGACCGCAAAAAAGAAGTTCAATTTCAAAGCGCCGTTGGAGGTGTTCGCGAAGTCGATAGTCCAGCCGATGATGTATCTCTCGGTTGCCGGCATCCTGCTCATCGTGGGCATCATTCTGACCAACAAGACCATCTGCGCTTTGGTCCCCGTACTGGGCTCCGGTCCGTTCCAGCTTGTGGGCGCCGTTGTCTATCAGTCGCTGATGTTTATCATCAACAACCTCTCGATTCTGTTCTGCGTGGGCATCGCCGGCGCCATGGCAAAGAAGAACAAGGGCCATGCTTCGCTGATCGCCCTGATGTCGTTCTTCCTGTTCCTGCAGGCTAACAACATCGTGCTCAACGCCACCGGCTCTCTTGCCGATGCGAGCGGCATGCTCGGTCTTACCGGAACCGGCCAGGCCACCGTTATGGGCATTCAGGTGCTCGATACCGGCGTGTTCGGCGGCATCATCCTGGGCTGCATCACCGGTGCCGTGTTCAACAAGTACTCGAACAAGCAGTTCCCCATTGCCCTTTCGATGTTCTCGGGCGTTCGCTTCCCGTTCCTGATCATGATCATCATTTCCTGGATCATGGGCGCTGGCTTCTGCATCGTTTGGCCTCCGGTTCAGGGTGCCATCTCCTCCGTTGCCGGCATCATTAAGGAGTCGGGCAACATCGGTCTGTTTATCTACGGCATGCTCAACAAGCTGCTCGTTCCCACCGGTCTGCACCACCTCATCTACACCCCGTTCCAGTTCTCCGATGTGGGCGGCACCCTGACGCTGGGCGATCAGGTTATCGCCGGTGCCTACCCCATCCGTGTTGCCGAGATGGCAATGACGGGCCAGCCCTTCTCCGATAGCACCTACTTCAACAGCTACACCTTTAACAACCTGTGGCCCTACATCGGTATCGGTCTCGCCTTTATCTTCACCGCTTACAAGGGGAACAAGGATAAGACCAAGGCCGTTATCATCCCGCTGATCATCACCGCCGTGCTCTCCTGTGTCACCGAGCCCATGGACTTCCTCTTTGTCTTTGCCGCTCCTGTGCTCTTTGTCGTTCACTCGGTTCTTTCCGGCATCTTCCTGGTCCTGCTCAAGGTTCTCTCCGTGCCCGCTTCGACTGCAGGCGGCATCATCAACATCGTGGTTTCCAACCTGGTCCTCGGTGTCGACAAGACCAACTGGCCGGTTATGCTGGTGCTTGGAGTCGTCAACGCCGCTCTGTACTTCTTCCTCTTCACCTTCCTTATTAAGAAGCTCAACCTCCACACGCCTGGTCGCGAGGAGGAGTCCGAGCTTGCTGAGTCCGTTGCCGAGGGCGAGGCCGCCGCGTCTGTCGCGGTGAAGCAGGGCGCTGTTGCCGCAGCTCCCGCAGAGGGCGTCGATGCAGGTATTGCCGACCTGGTCGCAGGTCTTGGCGGCAAGGACAACATCGAGGAGCTCGAGAACTGCTTTACGCGTCTCCGCGTGAACGTTAAGAACCCGGACCTCATCAATGAGGACCTCATCAACCACGTGCCCAACAGCGGCATCAACCGCAACGGCAATAATATCCAGATCATCTTTGGCATGAAAGTCGCCGAGATGCGCGACAAGGTCGAAAACGCAATTGAGAAGGAGCAGTAAACAATGATCATTACTCTGTGTGGTGGCGGATCCACCTTTACCCCCGGCATCGTCAAGTCCATCGCCCTGCGCAAGGACGAGCTCGATGTTGACGAGATTCGTCTGTACGACATCAACGAGGAGCGTCAGCGCAAGATCGGCGTGCTCGTGGACTGGATTTTGCACGAGGACCTCGGCCTGGACATCAAGCTCACGGTGACCACCGACAAAAAGACGGCTTTTACCGACGCGAGCTTCGTGTTCGCCCAGATGCGCGTGGGCGGCTACGCCATGCGCGAGCAGGACGAGAAGATTCCGCTGCGTCACGGCTGCGTGGGTCAGGAGACTTGCGGTTGCGGCGGCCTTGCCTACGGCATGCGCACCATCTTCCCCATGGTCGAGCTGATCGATGATGTTGAGAAGTACGCCAAGAAGGACTACTGGATTCTCAACTACTCCAACCCTGCCGCCATCGTCTCCGAGGGCTGCCGTGTGCTGCGTCCCAACGCTCGCATCATCAACATCTGCGACATGCCGATCGCGATCATCGACGTGGTTTGCGCCGCGCTCGATATCGACAAGAAGGATGTCGAGTACGATTACTTTGGCCTCAACCACTTTGGTTGGTTCACCTCGATCCGCCACAAGGGCGAGGAGGTGCTCCCGCAGCTGCGCGAGTACATCAAGGAGCACCAGATCCTGCTGCCCGACTCCTACCTCAAGGGCATGGGCTCGCTCATGGCCAAGAAGCCCGAGGAGGCCACTGACGAGCACCCCGAGCAGAACCGCCACACCAAGGGCAGCTGGTACTACGTCTGGAAGGGCGAGTACGAGATCATGGAGTGCTTCCCGGAGTACCTGCCCAACACGTATCTGAACTACTACCTGCAGCAGAAGGAGTTCGTCGAGCACTCAAACCCCGAGCGCACCCGTGCTAACGAGGTTGAGGAGACGCGCGAGAAGAACCTCTTCGACGGCATCGATCACTACGAGAAGACGGGCGAGATCGACGAGAGCACGTTCTATGCGGGCAGCCACGGCGACTGGATTGCCGACCTGGCTATCGCTCTGAAGAACGACACCAAGCAGCGCTTCCTGGTCATTTGCGAGAACAAGGGCGCTATCCCCAACATGCCCTACGACGCTATGGTCGAGCTGCCTGCCTACATTGGCAAGAACGGCCCCGAGGTCATCAGCCGTGACAACATTCCTCTGTTCCAGCAGGGCCTCATGATGCAGCAGCTGAACTCCGAGAAGCTCGTGGTCGAGGCTACGATTGAGGGTTCGTACGAGAAGGCGCTCAAGGCCTTCACGCTGAACAAGACCGTGCCGTCGATGAAGGTCGCCAAGGAGGTTCTCGACGACATGATCGAGGCCAACAAGGGTTACTGGCCCGAGCTTAAGTAAAAGCAACAGGGTCGCTGACCGCATACCATGAGCAATGCCCCGTCCACGTGATTGCGTGGGCGGGGCATTGTCATTTGGTAACGCGTTTTATCAAATATGGCATTTATCTGCGGAAATGTTCTTTTTCACCGCTGATGGTGACGTTTCATACCGCCTGCCGAACTGCGTGAAGACCTAACAACTTTTTAGGTCAGTGTTGTGCGTGTAGCAATTTCGCCCGGCCTCGCCTCCG
>CABRZY010000097.1 GCA_902475475.1 uncultured Collinsella sp. | reverse complement strand
GGTCGTTGTCGACTTCGTAGCCGTGGCCTTCTTGGCGGTCGTGGTCTTGGTCGTGGTCGTCTTCTTGGCAGCGGTCTTTACCGGAGCCTTGGCGGCCGGCTTGGCATCAGCGACCTCGGCCTTTACCTCGGGAGCAGTCTCGGCCTCGGCGGTCTTCTTGGCAGCTGCGGTGGTGCGCTTGCGCGTGGTCGTTGTCTTGGCAGCGGTGGTCTTGGTTTCCGCCGCCTTGGTCGCTGTGGCCTTCTTGGCCGTCGTCTTACGAGTCACGGTCTTCTTTGCCGCAGGCTTCGCAGCGGGCTTCACCTCGGTCTCGGGCTCGGGAGTAGCCTCGACCTTCACCTCAGGCTCGGCCTTTGCGGGCTCTGCCTCAACCGGCTTCTCCTCGGCCTTGGGCTCCTCAGCGGCCACCGGCTCAGCTGCAGCCTCAGGCTCGTCGACAACAGACGCCGGCCTCTCAATCTCCGGATGCATAAAGAAGTACAGGTCCAGATACTTATCGGCCGAACGCGTCCAGCTAAAGTCCTGGCTCATGGCCTGTGTGACCAGCTGGTTCCAGGCCTCGCGGTTATCCCAGAACAGACGCGCCGCGCGGAACACCGCGTCGCCCATCTCGTCGCCGTTAAAGTTACTAAACGAGAAGCCCGTTCCCTCGCCGGTAAACTCGTTGTACGGGATCACGGTGTCCTTCAGGCCACCGGTCTCGCGCACGATGGGCAGCGTGCCGTAGCGCATGGCGATGATCTGCGACAGGCCGCAGGGCTCAAACTTCGAAGGCATCAGGAACATATCGGCGGCAGCATACATGCGCTGCGACAGCGCCGGATCGAACTCGATGCGTGCGGCCATGGTGCCGGGGTACTTGTCCTGGAAATAGCGTAGACCGTCCTCGTAGTCGCGGTCGCCGGTGCCCAGCACCGCCACCTGCACGCCGCCAGCCAGGATGCGGTCGAGCGCGTACATGACCAGGTCTAAGCCTTTCTGGCGCGTCAGACGCGTGACCATTACCATAAGCGGGCGGTCGTCGCGAACCTCGAGCCCCAGCTCTTCCTGCAGCTTGGCCTTGCACACGGCCTTGCCGGAACGGTCCTCCACAGTGTAGTTGGCGGCAATGCGCTTGTCGGTCGCCGGGTCAAAGCCCGCGACGTCGATGCCATTCAAAATGCCCTGCAGCGCGTACGAACGCTCTCGCAGAACGCCGTCCAGGCCCTCGCCAAATTCGGGCGTCTGGATCTCGTTGGCATAGGTGGGGCTCACCGTGGTGATGGCATCTGCATAGCGCAGGGCGCCCAGCATGTAGTTGATGCTGCAGGCGTCGCAACGCAGCTGCGAGGCAGCCGCCGGAATATGCGCCACACCCAGGATGTCCTCCATCACGGTGTCGCTAAACTGGCCCTGGAATGCCACGTTGTGGATCGAGAACACGGTCTTGACGCGGTCGTACAGCGGCAGGCCCTGGTAGAACTCGCGCAAAAACACGGGCGCCAGCGCCGTCTGCCAGTCGTTGCAGTGCAGGATGTCGCACTCAAAGCCGGCCGGCAGGTGCTGCAGGCTCTCGGTGATGGCCTTGGAGAAGAACGCAAAACGCTCGCCGTCGTCAAAGAAGCCGTACGGATAGTCGCGCGCAAAATAGCGCTCGTTGTCGATGAACATATAGGTGACGCCGTCGTGCTCGAGCTTCTCGAGTCCGCAGTACTCATTGCGCCAGCCCAGGCTCACGTAAAAGTCGGAGAAGTGCTCCATCTGCGCCTTGTACTCGTCCTTGATGGTGGCGTACTTGGGCACCATCACGATGACTTCGGCGCCGGCGCGCACAAGCGCCGCAGGCAGCGAACCCGCCACGTCGCCCAGGCCACCGGTCTTCACAAACGGCGCGCACTCGGCCGAGGCAAACACGATCTGCATCTTTTTGCTGGAATCAGCCATATTGTCTCCCATGTTGTTATTCGAGAATAGCCGCCAGGCGCGAACCGGGCGGCTATTCTACATGTTACGAGCGATGTTGCGGTGCCAACGTTAACGCACGATCGTGGTATCGGAAGTTAACGGAGCCTTGCCCAGCACCAGGATGTTCTCGGGCGTGCCGCGAAGCTCGGTGTTGGTGGGAACCACGTTGTTCTTGTCCAGAATGGCGTTCTCTACGCGGGCGCCGCTCTTGATGATGCAGCTCTGGTTGATGATCGAGTTGGTCACCGAGGCGCCTTCCTCAACCACAACGCCGCGCGACAGGATCGAGTTGCGCACGGTGCCCTTGATGATGCAGCCGGCCGAGATGATCGAGTTGCACGCGTGGCTGCCGGTCGCATAACGCGAAGGCGGAACGTCGTGAGCCTTGGTCAGGATCGGACGCTCGGGGTCAAAGAGCTGGTCGGCCACGGTCTGGTCGAGCAGGTCCATGCTGCGGCGATACAGCGACTTCTCGCTAAACACGCCCACGACCTCGCCCTTGTACTCGTAGCTGCACACGTCGATGTTGCCAAAGTCGCCCTGGAGTGCCTCGAGCATGTCCAGATAGTCGGCGGCCTGGTAGTGATCGATAATCTCGAGCAGGGTCTCGCGGTTGACGATGCAGCAGTCCATGGACGCGTTGTCGCCGTACACGACGCCGGCGCTCACACCCGTCAGACGGCCGTTCTCGTTGATCTGCAGCTTGGTCTCGTCATCGACGTTGCGCGTGGCCTTGCAGTACACGACGGTCATCTGGGCGCCGGAGTTCTCGTGGGCTTCGATGATGGTGTTGAGGTCCATGTTAAAGATGATGTTGGTGCCCATCATCACAACGTAGGGCTTGTCCGAGCGCTGGAACAACGTCTTGTTGGAGATGATGTCGCGCAGCAGGAAGCGCATGCCGCCCTTGGTGGTGCCGTACGCGTTGCCGGGAACCAGGAACATGCCGCCCTTCTTGCGGTCCAGACCCCAGTCCTTGCCCGAGCCCACGTGGTCGATCAGGGAGCGGTAGTTGCCCGGCATGACGACGCCGACGGTCTTGATGCCGGCATTCATCATGTTGGACAGCGGAAAGTCGATCAGGCGGTAGCGGCCCAAAAACGGGACGGACGCGATAGGGCGGTCCTTGAGCAGCACGCTGCCGTAGGTCGAAGAGTAGTTAGCGGTGATGTAACCGATGGCCTTGCGATTGATCATCGGATCATTCCCCCTTCCCGATAACGACGTCATTTCCAACGACGGCCGTATCCTTGGTGGTATCGACAGAGCCGAGCTTCACGCCCTCTTCGACCGTGGAGTTCTCGCCCAAAATTGCGCGGCAGATGTGCGCACCGCTCTTAACGTGCGCACCCGGCAGCAGCACGGAGTCCTCGACCACGGCGCGCTCCTCGATGATGACATCGGTCGAAAGGATCGAGTGGCGAGCGGTGCCGTAGATCTTGCAGCCGTTGGAGACCAGGCAGTCGTCCAAGCGACCATCCGGACCAATGTAGTGCGGCGGACGCGTGGTGATGTTGGACATGATGGGGAAGTGCTTGTCGAACAGGTCGAACTCGGGGTTGTTGCCCAGCAGGTCCATCGAGGTCTCGTGGAAGCTGGCGATGGTGCCGACGTCCTTCCAGAAGCCGTGGAACTCATAGCTATACAGGCGCTTGTCCTCGCCGAGCAGCTTGGGGATGATGTCCTTGCCAAAGTCGTGGCTCGAACGCTGGTCCAGAGCGTCTTCCTCAAGCGCGTTGATCAGCACGTCGGCCGAGAAGATGTAGATGCCCATGGACGCGAGGTTCGAATCGGGTTTATCGGGTTTCTCGGTGAACTTGGTGATGCGGCCGTCCTCGGGGTCGGTGGTCAGGATGCCAAAGCGGCTGGCCTCCTCCCACGGCACGGGCATAACGCTCACCGTGAGGTCGGCGTTGTTCTCGATGTGCGTCTTGAGCATCTTGCGGTAATCCATGCGATACAGGTGATCGCCCGAAAGAATCAGGACGTACTTGGGGTCGTTGGCCTTGATATAGTCCAGGTTTTGCGTAATGGCGTCGGCCGTGCCCGCATACCAGGCGCCGCCGGTCTGCGTCTCGTACGGCGGCAGGATCGACACGCCGCCGTCACGGCTGTCCAGATCCCAGGCCTCGCCGGATCCCACATAGGCATGCAGCAGGTAGGGGCGATACTGCGTCAGAACGCCCACCGTGTCGATGCCCGAGTTGGAGCAGTTGGACAGCGAAAAGTCGATAATGCGGAACTTGCCACCAAAGCTAACCGCCGGCTTAGCGATCTTTTGGGTGAGTGCCCCCAATCGGCTGCCCTGTCCTCCTGCGAGGAGCATCGCGATGCATTCTTTCTTACTCATCGATTTCTCCTTCTGTCATCGATGTTCCTAAACCCATTAGCGACGGGCGCGGCGCTCGGTCGCGCCCGTCGAGTAATGCCGTGCTGGCAAAGGGAACTCGCACGCCTTTACGCGTGCCAGATCTCGTCGCGGTACTCGCGAATGGTGCGGTCGCTCGAGAACCAGCCGCTCGAGGCGGTGTTGAGCAGTGCTTTGCGGTTCCAGGTCTCCTGGTCGCCGTAGCTGCCAGTAAGCTTCTCCCACGCATCCACATAGCTGCGGAAATCGGCCATGACCAGGTCGGGGTCGTTGTTGTTCATGAGCTCGTTGTAGATGCTCTCGAAGTTGCCCGAAAGCCCCGCAAAGGTGTTGTCCTTTAGCTCGTCCATCACGCGGCCCAGACGCTCGCGGTCGCCGTTGAGGGTATCCCACGCAAAGTAGCTGTTAGACGCCCAGAGCTGCTCGACCTCGGGAGCGGTCAGGCCAAAGATGGCCTCGTTCTCGCGGCCGGCCAGATCGGCGATCTCGATGTTGGCGCCGTCGAGAGTGCCTAGCGTAATGGCGCCGTTCATCATGAGCTTCATGTTGGACGTGCCCGAGGCCTCCTTGCCAGCTGTAGAGATCTGCTCCGAAATCTCGGCGGCAGGGTAGATGAGCTGGGCGTTGCTCACGCGGAAGTTGGGGATAAAGCAGACCTTCATGACCTCGTTGACGCGGGCATCGTTGTTGAT
The DNA here is from genome assembly GCA_902475475.1 of uncultured Collinsella sp. GTDB lineage: Bacteria > Actinomycetota > Coriobacteriia > Coriobacteriales > Coriobacteriaceae > Collinsella. The sequence goes on along the minus strand of CABRZY010000097.1, from coordinate 1,616 downwards.
GACCTCGGCGACAGAGTTGATGAGGCGGATGGTCTCCTTGGCGAAGGTGTAGCTTGAGGCGGCCTTGCCGCTAAAGATGAAGGTCGTCGGCGTCACATGGAAGTTGGGATCGGCGATGCGACGGTTGTAGATATCCATCACCTTCATGATGTTCATGAGCTGGCGCTTGTAGGCGTGGAAGCGCTTCACCTGAACATCAAAGACGGTGTTGGGGTCGATGACCAGACCGGTCTCGGCCTTAACGTAGGCGGCCAGACGCTCCTTGTTGGCGCGCTTGGAGGCACCCACGGCCTTCAGGAACTCGGTGTCGTCCTTAAACTCCTTGAGCTTCTCAAGCTCAAAGGCGTCCTTGAGCCAACCGTCGCCAATGGCCTCGGTCACGAGCTTGGCGTAGGTGGGGTTGGCCTCGGCAAAGAAGCGACGGTGCGAGATGCCGTTGGTCTTGTTGTTGAACTTCTCGGGCGTGAGGGCATAGAAGTCCTTGAGCACGATGTTCTTGATGATGTCGGAGTGAATCTTTGCCACGCCGTTGACGCTATGGCTGCAGATCACGGACAGGTTGGCCATGCGAATCTCGCCGTCCCACAGAATGGCGGTCTGGCGCAGGCGCTCCTGCCAACCCTCCTGCGTGGTGTCGAACGACTCATGCCAACGACGGCTGATCTCGTCGATGATCTGGTACACGCGGGGGAGGAGCTTGGAGAACGTGCCGATGGGCCACTTCTCCAGAGCCTCGGGCAGGATGGTGTGGTTGGTGTAGCTCACAACCTGCGTCACGATGTTCCAGGCGTCATCCCACTCGAGCTTCTTCTCGTCGATGAGGATGCGCATGAGCTCGGGGCCGCACATGGCAGGGTGGGTATCGTTGGTATGGATGGCCACAAACTGCGGCAGCAGCTCCCAGTTTGCGCCGTGCTCCTTCTCAAAGGTGTCGAGCAGGCTGTAGATGCCGGCCGAGACAAACAGGTACTCCTGCTTCAGGCGCAGCAGACGGCCGTGCTCGCCGGCGTCGTTGGGGTAGAGGATGGCGCTGATGGCCTCGGCCTCGGCGCGCTCGGCATCTGCCAGGGCATAGTCGCCGCGGTTGAAGGCCTCCAGATCGAAGTGCTCCTCGACCGGCTCAGCGGCCCAGACGCGCAGCTTGTTGACGGTCTCGCCAGCATAGCCCACAACGGGGATGTCATAGGGAACGGCAAGGATGTCCTGCGTGTCCACCGTGCGGTAGAACGTGCGGCCGTTCTCCTCAAAGCCCTCGACGCGGCCACCAAACTTGATGGTCACGGCCTTGTCCTGACGGCGGACCTCCCAGGGATAGCCATGGGTGAGCCACTCGTCGGTAGCCTCGACCTGGCTGCCGTTGACGATCTCCTGCTTAAACAGGCCGTAGCGGTAGCGCATGCCGTTGCCGTAGCCGGCGATGCCCTCGGCTGCCATGGAATCCAGGAAGCATGCGGCAAGACGGCCCAGACCACCGTTGCCCAGAGCCGGATCGGGCTCCTGGTTCTCAATGACGGACAGATCGAAGCCCATGTCGTCGAGCGCCTCGGCGACCATGTCGCGCACGCCAAAGTTGAGCAGGTAGTTGTCGAGCAGGCGACCGATCAAAAACTCGATCG
>CABRZY010000096.1 GCA_902475475.1 uncultured Collinsella sp. | reverse complement strand
TCGCTATACCACCATTCAAAGTTATCGATATCCATGGGCCCAAGCCGAGACCGATGAGGCTAAGGCCGATGCCACGGCCACACTCGGTGAGCCGGCGGACATGTCCATCTCGCCGGCAAAGATCCCGCAGCCGCGCCATAACATCGACCCCGGCAGCACGGCATCCTTCAGCATACTCGACGTGCCCGCGCAGGGTGCTCAGGCGCCTGCGCCCACGCATCGCCCCGACCTGGCTCGCGAGGAAGACGCGGGCCGCCGCTCTCCGCTCGGTCCCATCCTCATCGCCTTCATGGCCGGCGTCATCGCTTGCTCGGCGATCGGAAATGTCTGGAGCCATGTGGAGCAACAGCGCAAAGATGCCGCCAAGGTCGAGATGTCTGTCGAGCAATCGCTCAGCCGCACGCGCTCGGTGCATGTGTCGGTCGAGGTCAAGGACGGTGCGACATGGGACACCGCCCGCGGCGATAGTCAGATGCTCATCCACATCGTGGGCCGCACGCTCAGGGGGCAGGCGATTGACGAGTATCAATATGTCAACTCCGCTGGCGACGGCATCGAACTCAAGCCCGGCGACTACGAGCTCACGGTCGACGAGCCGCCCGTCGCCACCGATGGCACGCGCTTCCGCGCCTCAAAGCGCATGGTCCCCGTGAGCTTTAACTCACAGGCGCCCGATACGGTCGACAGCACACCGCAGGGCGGGTTCGACCTTTACGCAATCGCTCAATAACTGCGCCTGCCGCCTCTCCGTGCCGCCAAGAGTGGCACAATAGCCCTCAACACTGTTGTTTACTTTTGGAGGAAGTAGCATGTCCACCGTCACCACCATCAAGCGCGGCGGCCTCACCGCGGCCATCGATTCCATGGGAGCCCAGCTCACGAGCCTTGCCCTCGACGGCAACGAGTATCTGTGGCAGGGCGACCCGGCCTTTTGGGGCAAACACGCGCCCATTCTGTTCCCCATCGTGGGATCGCTGCGCAACAACACAGCGACGTCTGCGGCTGGCACCTGCGAGATGCTGCGTCATGGCCTCGCGCGCATCGTCGAGCACAAGCTGGTCGAGGTCTCCGAGGACGGCTCGTCCGTCACCTACGAGATCACCGATACGCCCGAGTCGCTCAAGGCTTTCCCCTTCCACTTTAAGCTCAACATGACCTATGCCCTGACTGGTGACGCCACGCTCACGCAGACCTTTGCCGTCACCAACACCGGCGGTTATCGGGAGAGCGACGTGGACCTGCCGTTCTCGGTGGGCGGCCACCCCGCATTTAACGTACCTGCTCCCGGTGCCGAGGATGAGGCGTTCGAGGATTACGAGCTGGCATTTACCGAGGCTTGGACCAACGAGGCCCCCATCATCACGCCCGATGGCCTCATGACGTTCGAGGGTAGCTACAAGGCTCCCGATAACTCGGACGTGCTGCCCATCACGCACCGCAGCTTCGATAACGACGCCATCATGTTCACCGATACCCCGGGCTCCACGCTCACGCTGCGCGGCCGCAAGTCGGGCCACGGCGTCAAGATCGACTTTGAGGGCTTTAAGTACATCGGCGTGTGGTCTGCCGCCAACGACGCCCCGTTTGTGGCGCTCGAGCCCTGGACCGGTCATACCACCACGGACACCGAGGACGACGTCTTTGAGCACAAGGTCAACACCATCACCTTGGCTCCCGGCGAGACGGACAAGCGCAGCTTTAGCGTTACCTTGCTCTAGAGGTTCCGCCGCTCGGTCGATGCTGCGCGCCGTCCAGAGCGATAATTTGTCATTCAAAAGGCAAGGCATGACCAGAAGGTTTATGCCTTGCCTTTTTCATGCCTAGTCGTTGGGGACGTTCTTGTTTGACTAGTCGTTTAAGAACGTCCCCAACGACTATCAATCGTTTTCAGTTCGTAAACTTGTATATATGCATTTATATATGCATTTGCTGGAGGTAGCGCTGGGCGGTATCCTGTTAAGTCGTCAGCATACGATTCAACAGGGAAGGCAGATTATGCATTCTCCCCATCAACGCGACGCGCATCCACAGCCGGTATGCAGCCGTCGCATCTTTTTGGGTAGCGCTCTCGCTGCGAGCGCTTCCGTCGTCGCCGGCGCGCTCGCCGGCTGTCAGCGCCCGTCTACGCTCAAGGTGGTTCAACCCACGACGGGCGGCGGTCGCGACGACCTGTCCGATTCCGTGATCGGCAAGGATAAGATCCGCATTGGCATGGAGGCGGCCTACGCCCCGTACAACTGGCAGGTTTCCGAAGCCAGTGAGTACACCATCCCCATCGACAACGTGCAGGGTGCCTATGCCGATGGCTACGACGTGCAGATCGCCAAGATCGTCTGCAAGGCCCTCGGTGGCGAGCCCGTTGCCGTCAAGCAGAGCTTCTCGGGCCTTATCGATTCGCTCAACAACGGCCAGATCGACCTCATCATCGCCGGCATGAGCGCCACGCCCGAGCGCGAGGAGTCTGTCGGCTTTTCCGACCCGTACTTCATTGGCTACTTTGGCCTGTTCGTAAAAGAGGGCTCTCCCTACCAAAACGCCACCAAGCTTAGCGACTTTAGCGGTGCCACGGTACTCGGCCAAAAGGACACCATGCTCGATACCGTTATCGACGAGATTCCGGGCGTTGTGCACAAAAACCCGGTCGATTCGGTCCCCACGGTGTTCTCAAACCTGCTGCAGGGCACCTGCGACGCCGTGACCTACAACACCGAGAACGAGAAGGGCTATATGGCCCAAAACCCGGGTATCGTGCCGATCCATTTTGCCGAGGGCGAGGGCTTTAAGCAGGAGGTCGCGGCAAATGTCGGTTGCCGCAAGGGCTCGGACAAGCTGCTTAAGCTCATCGACAAGACACTCAAGGGCATTAGCCAAGAGGAGCGCGACCAAATGTGGGACGCGTGCCTCGACCGTCAGCCGGCATAGGGAGGCAGCATGAAAACCATTAATCGCCTGGCCCCCTTTATCAAGGCCGACCACCGTTATGTATACCTGGGCACGAGCGTTATCGCGGCGCTCGGCCTGGCGTTTAGCCAGCGCAACCCCACGCCGCTGAGCTTATTGGCTCCCACCGGTATCTTCCAGGATTGCCTTTGGGCGATTCTTTGGGCCTGGATTGTCGTGTCGGCGGCGGCGCTGGTCACCAAGCTTATGCACTGGAGCGACTATCGCGTAAAGTCGCCGTTCGCCTCCGAGCGTTTCCGCCGCGGCGCGCGCCTGGGTAGCTATGTTGTGGTCGCCATCGCAGCGATCTTTTTCGTGGACCGCTGCATCATGTCGTTTATCGACCTGGTGCAGGTGAGCATTGTCTCGGATTCCAACCCCAGCGACTTTTTGTCGAGCCTGGTCTACATGACCTACAAGAGCGGCGACTTCTTCATCCGCGGCATCGAGATCACCATCGCGCTTGCCACCTTCGGCACCGTCATCGCATTCTTCCTGGCGCTGCTCTTTGTGTTCCTGCGTATTCAGACCTTCGACCGCGTGGACAACGACCTGGTGCGCTTCTTTAAGAGTATCGGCCGCGGCTTTGCGACCATCTATTCCACCATCGTGCGCGGTACGCCCATGATGGTTCAGGGCCTACTCATCTATTACGCGGGCTTCACCGTTTTGCGCGGCATGGGCTTCGAGACCGCCCAGGCCAACCAGATCTGGAGTACCTTCACCGCCGGCCTCGTCACCATCTCGCTCAACTCCACCGCCTACATGATGGAGGTCCTGCGCGGCGGCATCGAGTCCATCGATCCCGGCCAGGCCGAGGCGGCGCGATCGCTGGGCCTGTCGCAGTGGCAGGCCATGCGCAAAGTCGTGTTCCCCCAGGGCATTAAAAATGCGATTCCGGCGCTCACCAACGAGCTCATCATCAACATCAAAGATTCGTCGGTGCTCTCGGTCATCGGCGTGTTCGACCTTATGTACGCTACTACCACGGTCGCCGGCGTGTACTACCGCCAGATGGAGGTCTACTGCGTGGCGCTCGTGGTCTACCTGATCCTGACGCTCGTGGCGAGCCGCCTGCTCGAAGCCTTTGGCAAAAAGCTCGGTGCCGAGGCTCCGGCCACGCTGCCCAGCTCTAACTAGGCTTAAGACGAGGAGAATCATCATGGCAGATACCGCCACTACCGGCGTTGCGGCCGCCGCACAGACCAATGAGCCGCTCATCCGCGTCGAGGGCCTGCGCAAGAGCTTCGGCTCGCTCGAGGTACTCAAGGGCATCGACCTGTCCGTTAACCCCGGCGAGGTCGTCACCATTATCGGCGCCTCGGGCTCGGGCAAGTCGACCTTCCTGCGCTGCCTCAATCTGCTCGAGACCCCGGACGCGGGCCACATCTGGTTCCACGGCCAGGATCTTACGGCCGAGCGCTGCAATATCAATAAACTCCGCGAGGACATCGGCATGGTGTTCCAGGGCTTTAACTTGTTCAACAACATGGATGTGCTCGACAACTGCACGCTCGCGCCCGTCACGCTCAAAAAGATGGGCAAAGATCAGGCCGAACAGGTCGCGATGGAGCATCTGACGAGCGTGGGACTCGAAAAGTTCGCGCACGCCGCCGTGGGCCGTCTGTCCGGTGGTCAAAAACAGCGCGTGGCCATCGCTCGTGCCCTGTGCATGAATCCGCAGATCATGCTGTTCGACGAGCCGACCTCCGCGCTCGACCCCGAGATCGTGGGAGAGGTGCTCGAGGTCATGCGCAAGCTCGCTGCCGACGGCATGACCATGGTTGTCGTCACGCACGAGATGGCCTTTGCCCGCACCGTGTCCGATCGCGTGGTCTTTATGGACAAGGGCGTGGTGCTCGAGGACGCCGCGCCGGCCGAGCTCTTCGGCAATCCCAAGCACCAGCGCACCCGCGAGTTCCTCTCGCGTTATCTCGAGGACAAATAACCGACCGCAAACGCTTACGTGGCAGGGCCGCTCCGGTGGGGCGGCCCTCGTCATCACAGTCGAAAGGATGTCATGGCCGAGGTTTGGCGCTTCTTTGCGCATGAGGACGATTTTGCTGATTTGGACGAAACTGGCGCGCGCGAGCGCTTGGGCCGCGTGCTGTCATTTCCGACCATCTCGAGTATGGATGCCGAGGCGGTGGACTGGCGGCCGTTCGACGACCTGCGCTCGTATATGCAGCAGGCTTGGCCGCACGTATTTACGGCGGGTAAGGTCGAGCTTATCGACCATTCGATATTGGTGACGCTTAGCGGTTCCGACCCCGCCCTCAAGCCCATTATGCTCATGGGCCACATAGACGTGGTTCCCGTGGTACCCGGCACCGAGGCTGACTGGACGCATGCCCCCTTTAGCGGGCATGTAGACGACACCTACATTTGGGGTCGCGGCGCCATCGATATGAAAGACCAGGTCGCAGGCATTCTCGAGGCGGTTGAGTATGCGCTCGCGCACGGCTGGGAGCACAAGCGTACCCTGCTGCTCGCCTTTGGCCAGGACGAGGAAACCACGCAGTACGGCGCAGGTGCCATCGGCCGCGCGCTCGAGGAGCGCGGCATTGAGCTTGAGTACCTGATCGACGAGGGCGACTACCGCATCGTTTCGGCTGCCGAGTATGGCGCGGGCGAGGGCTGGCTTATGCATGCCGACCTCGCGGAGAAGGGCTATGCCGATATCGTGCTCAAGACGAAGAGTGAGGGCGGGCATTCGTCCAACCCCTACGGTGGCACATCGCTCGAGGTGCTCAGCCGTGCCATCACCGCAATCTGCGATATCGAGTGGCCGACGCGCGTGACCGACTTGCTTGCCGCCCAGCTTGTCGAGTTAGGGCTCTACACGGCCGATGAAATTGCCGCCAACGGGGATGGCATTGTCCGCGATTGCCTCGCCAGCAAAAAGCTCTATCCGCTGGTGACGACCACCTGCGCGCCCACGCAGATCGAGGGTGGCAGCACCGGCGCCAACGTGATGCCGCAGGATATGTGGGCCAATATCAACTTCCGCATGCTCGAGGGCACGAGCGTGGCCGACGTTGTGGCGCGCTGCCGCGAGGCGGTTGCCGCGGCGGGCCTTGCCGGACGTGTTGAAGTGGAGCTGGGCCCCGGCAGCTCCGAGCCCTCGCCGTCCCCGCGCGTGGGCGGTCCGGGGCTCGAGGCCGTCCGCGCCATCGCCGCCCGCTATTTCCGTGATCCCAAGCCGACGGAGGAAAACGGATCGTCTGCGGTGGGCCAAGAGCCGATGAGCATCGTGCCCTCGACCGTGATTGGTGCAACCGATGCCGCCAACTACCAGCGCATTTGCCACGAGTGCATCCGCTTCTCCGCCTTTGTGGTCGACGATGACGAGTGCGACCGAGGCGTCCACGGCACCAATGAGCGCATCACCCGTCGCGCCTACCTCCAAGGCATCCGCTTCCTCATCGCCCTGCTCCACACGCTCTAGAATGTGACAAAGGGACTGAGCCGATTTCATCGGTAATGAGACAAAAACTGTCATAGAAAAAGACTAAGATATCTTAAGAGACATATGCTGGGGTTGGTATTCCTTGAACGACTGCGGGCATGTGCCAGACTGCCTCGGCCCCCCGGGGAGTGCCCGGGCAGGTCGCCGTGTGACTGGGGAGGAAATTATGCAGGAGCTCAGAGAGGTGACGTCTCGACTCGTGAATAATGCTACCAGGCGAAATCGTCGGA
>CABRZY010000095.1 GCA_902475475.1 uncultured Collinsella sp. | reverse complement strand
TACTATCGTCAGACGCTTTCTGATTCCGATACGCTCACCACGCTCGAGCACGAGGTGGAACAGGGCACTCGTTATATCAATCTTATGCAGGCCCGGTATGGCGACGGCCGTCTGCGCGTCTCGGTCGACATCGACTTTGAGGTGCGCGACAGCCTGGTACCGCCGTTTATCTTGCAGCCGCTGCTCGAAAACTGTATCAAGCATGCGCAGCGCGAGATCGAGCCGCTTTCTATTCGTGTTAGGGCTTTTGAGACCGATGACGGCTTGGAGATCATCGTCGAAGATGACGGCATCGGTATGAGCGAAGAAGTCTGCGCGCATCTGTTTGAGCAGCATCGCCGAGAGGAGCCCGAGAGCATTACCGCCGACGGCTCCATCAAGCGAGGTTGCGGCTTGGCGCTTTTCAACGTGCTTCAGCGCATCCATTTCTTTTACGGAGAAGATTCTGGCATGCGCGTGAAGTCCCAGGAGGGCGTGGGAACACAGGTCATCGTAGAGTTGAACGGCGAGCCGCATGAGCCGGCGCCGCTAACGGTGTAGCACGCGGTTGGATTGAGAGAAAAAGAGGGGAAGCGCATATGTCCGAAGGCTGGAACATCTTGGTGGTTGATGACGAGCCTCCCATTAGGGCTGAGCTACGCTATCTGTTGGAAAAGGATACGCGTGTGGGTCAGATTGCCGAGGCGGGCAATGTCACCGAAGCCGTGGAGTCGATTCTGTCGAATAAGCCCGACGTGCTGTTTTTAGACATTACCATGCCCGGTCGCTCGGGAATTGAGCTTGCCGAGACGCTGCAGAACCTAAAGACGCCGCCGATCGTGGTGTTTGTGACGGCATTTGCCGAGCATGCGGCCGATGCCTATAACCTCGATGCTGTCGATTACATCGTCAAACCGGTCGAGGATGCCCGCTTGTCAAAGGCGCTCGACAAGATCGAGACTGCCCTGGGCGCTCGCCGTGTCGTCCATGCTCCGCGCCAGCCTTTGCGCCTGACGGTGGATCGCGGGGGCAAAAAGGTGTTCATTCCCGTGGCGGATGTCTGCTACTTTGAGGCGCGCGCCGATTTTTGCAACGCCGTCTGCGCCGAGGGAACATACCTGATCAATGAGTCGATTTCCTCGCTCGAGCGGCGCCTGGCCTCCGAGGGCTTTATCCGTGTCCACCGCAGTTATCTGGTCAATTTGGAAGACGTGCATAATGTCGAGATCGGTTCCACGGGTCTTATGGAGCTCAGGCTCGATCGCGTAACCTCGACGGTGCCTGTGTCCCGTCGTCGCGCAGCCGAGGTCAAGGCGCACTTGGGACTTGCGTAGGCAGTCTGCATATCATCGTTTACCGCCGCAGGTTTGGCGTGACCGTGCGGTGGGCATAATGGGTGACATCGAATGAAATCGAAAGGATCATTATGCCCGCGCTCATTACGCATCATCTGTTTGGCGAGGAAAGCATCGACCGTCTTCCGCAGGGCGTTATTACGTCCGACGAGGAGCGCATCGCCTTTATCCTGGGAAACCAGGGTCCCGACCCATTCTTCTTCCACATGCTCACGCCGCGCATTTCCGACTGTACATCGCTTGCTCAGGTCATGCACCGCTCGCGCATGTCGCGCCAGTTCTCGTGCCTGCGCGACGGCGTGTCGCACCTACAGCCGCGCGATGCCAATCTGGGTCGCGCCTTTGCGCTGGGCCTGCTGTCGCACTATGTGCTCGATCGCAATGCCCACCCCTTTGTCTACGAGCAGCAGTTTGGCATTGTTGAGTCCGACCCCGAGCTCGAGGCTTCGGGCAGTCAAGTTCACGCCGTGCTCGAAAGCGACCTGGACGTGCTGATGCTGCAGCTCAAACGTGACGGGGCCACGGTCGAGGATTATCCGCCGGCGGGCGAGATCGTCACTACCGACCGCATCAACCGTGTGGCCGGCGTGCTGATGAGCTACATCGCCGGGCGCGTGTACGGTATCGACATCCCGGCGGGGGAGTACGCCGGCGCCGTCTCGGACATGCAGATGCTCTATCGCACCATTGAGCCGGCCGGCTCGGTAAAGACGCGCGCGATTGCCCTGGTTGAGGGCTTGGTGCATGACTACTCGCTGCTCGACGGCCTTGCTCATCGCGTGACGACGGAGCTGCCCGAGCGCACCGGTAACCTGGGCCACCTGACATGGAAGAACCCCTTTACCGATGAGGTCTCGACCGAGAGCTTCCCCGAGGTCTTTGAGCGCGCGCTGATCGATTACGAGCTCACCGTTGCCCGCTTTATCGAGACCGGTGACATGGATGCCGTGACCAGTCACGTCAACTACAGCGGCCGCGTACTCGACGCCGACGAGGAGTTCGACCGCGAGGAGTAACAAACCGTTTCAATAAGTTGCGGTGGAATAGTTCCTGAATGAAGCCCCGGAGGGCTAAACAGGAACTATTTCACCGCAACTGCCTTGATGGGATGGTGTTTCGCCCTGCGTGTCCGTATGACCGCTCCTGCCCCTTTGCCGAATCCTTACCAGCGCTTCTGCGCAATTGGGGTACGATGAACTAACTGCATATCGGGCGAATACGAAGGGGCCCTGTCCATGAAATACACCAAGCTCGAGCGTAACTGGGTTATGTACGATGTGGGCAATTCGGCCCTCGTGTTGCTCAATACCTCGGTGGTGCCCATCTACTTTAACGCCATCAATACCGGTGCTTCCTCGGCAGACCTGGTGGTCGCTTGGGGCAACGCTCAGACGATCGCCTCGCTGGTCATTGCCATGCTCATGCCCATTCTGGGCGCGCTTGCCGATTACGCCGGCAACAAGATTAAGTTCTTCTTGGGCTTCTTCCTCACGGGCCTGGTTCTTTGCCTGACGCAGGCTATCCCAATGTCCGCCATGGCATTTTTGACCGTGTACGTGCTGTGCACCATCGGCCTTAACTCTTCTATGACGTTCTACGACGCCATGCTGCCCGACATTACCACCGACGAGCGCATGGACGCCGTGTCCAGCTCGGGCTATGCCTGGGGCTACATCGGTTCCACCGTGCCGTTCATCATCTGCCTGGCGCTCATCATGGGTGGCCCCGCTCTTGGCGTCCCCACCATGCTGGCAACGCGTCTGTCGTTTATCATCACCGGTGCCTGGTGGCTCATCTTTACCCTGCCGCTCATTCGCACCTATAAGCAAAAGTACGGTCGCGAGCGCGGTCCCGAGGACACCATCGGCCACATCGTGGGCGGTGTGTTCTCCGAGGTCGGACACACCATGCGCGAGATCGCCCACAACAAGACCGTGCTGGTCTACATGATTGCGTTCTTCTTCTATATCGATGGCGTCCATACGGTCATTTCCATGGCTACCAGCTACGGCTCGGCTTTGGGCATCGATTCTACGCAGCTGGTTCTGGCGCTGCTCGTTACCCAGTTCGTGGCCTTTCCGTCCGCCATCATCTACGGCAAGCTCGCCGGACGCGTGGGCACGCTCAACATGATCCTGGTGGCGGTCGCCGCCTACATGGGCATTGTGCTGTTCGCCGCGTTCTTCCTAAAGACCGCCTTCGAATTCTGGGTGCTTGCCATTATGGTCGGCCTGTTCCAGGGCGGCGTGCAAGCGCTCAGCCGTAGCTACTTTGGCCGCATTATCCCCAAGGAAAAGTCCAACGAGTACTACGGCTTCTTTGACATCTTTGGTCGTTATGCAAGCGTCATGGGCACTTTCCTGGTGTCGGTCGTCACCTCGCTGACCGGCAACCCGTCGCTGGGCGTCCTTTCCATTGGCGTGCTGCTGATCGTTGGCTTTATGCTGCTGGTTCGCCTGTCCCGCATGACTCAGGCGGCAGAGCAGACCGCATAGGAGCGAGCGGCTATTGGGCCTGTCCGCGGTACTCTTTTGGGGTTATCCGCAATAAACATTGCGACTTGCGAGCAATGATTTGCCCAAGTGGGTATGATGGAACCAGCTAGGTCGCGGGGCGTCGCCTGTGTTTGGCGGCGCCCCGTTTTTGTGTTGCAGGGAGGGAAGGCATGAACCCCACGGTTGTGATTCCAACATATTGGGCAGACGACGAGGCCCATGCAAACGCTCCCGGCGTCTATGACCACTCGACGAAGCTCAACGCCACCAATCCCGAGCTCGACCGCTGCCTGGCCTCGCTCGAGCAGGTGCGCGACATTCCGAGGATTATCCTTTTGGTGGTTTGCCCCATCTCGGCTACGGCTGATGTGTCGAAGCGCGTCCACGAAATCGTCGACGCGCACCCTACGCTCAAGGTCACCGTGGTTACCAACACCCAGGCATCGCGTATCGCCGACCGTGTGGCGCAGATTGCTCCCAAGGGCTCGGGCGAGTGCGTGAGTCTGCGCGGATACGGCGCCATTCGCAATATGGGGCTTGCCTGCGCTGCGGTGCTCGGCCACGATGCCGTTGTCTTTTTGGATGACGACGAGACCGTTATCGATGCCGACTTTATGAAGCGCGCGACCTATGCACTGGGCCAGCAGACGCGTCAAGGCCTGCCGATTTTGGTTAAGAGCGGTTACTTTTACGATCGAGACGGATCGCCGTTGGCGCCCACAGACAAGGTGGGCATTTGCCATCGTTGGTGGACCAAACGCATCGAGTTTAATCGCTGGATGAAAAAGGCGCTCTCGGGCACCCGTATTTCGCGTTCAAACTACGTGTGCGGCGGCCTTGTGGCGCTTCATGCCCGCGCCTTTACCCGTGTGGCGTTTGACCCGTTTATCACCCGAGGCGAGGACCTAGATTACCTCTTTAACATGCGCATGTTTGGCTACGACGTGTGGTTTGACAACGAGTGGGTCGTTCGTCACCTGCCGCCCGAGTCCGAGAAGCGCGCGCCGCGCTTTATGCAGGATGTGTACCGTTGGTACTACGAGCGTGCCAAGCTGACATTTGCCGCGCACCAGCAGGAGCTCGTTCCCGTCACGGCCGCGTCGCTCATGCCCTATCCGGGCCCGTGGATTTCGCGCGAGCTCGACGACCGCGTGCGCAAAACCGCCATGGTCCGCAGCATGTTTACCCGCGAGCACGAGGGATACCTGCGCATTTGGCGTCACGGTATTGACGAGGCCAGGACCTACGCGCGCCAAAACGCCGCAAGCTACCTGCGTTTCCAGAGCTTCTGGCCCAAGATCATGGACGGGCTCTGGCACGACGCACAACTGACCAGCATCCTGGAGGGGACTGAATGATCGACCGCCGCGCCCAGCGCGATAATTCAATATCAATCTTTCGCGTGATCGCCGTTGTCTGCGCCATTTGCGTGCTGGTGTACTTTATTTTTGCCCTGGCGACTGGAATCGAGCCGATCGCGACCGTGGTCGCCTGCGCACTGCTGTGCATCTTTCTGTGCATTTTTATCTATTTGACGCTCAATCCCGATTCGGTGCGTTCGCAGTACACCGAAGAGACGCTCTCGGTGGCCTCTGCCATGCTCGAGGACATCAAAGGCGGTCTGACGCAGGAGTCGGCGCGTCTGGTGTGCCAGCGCATTTTGCCCGAGACGCGTGCCATGACGGTTGCCATCACCGACGAGAGCAACGTGCTGGCCTGCGCGGGCGAGTTTGAGGAAAAGCTGCTGCCCGATTCGCCCATCCACACACTTGCCACGCGCTACGTCATCGAGCACGGTATCGTCCAGTCGTTCAACCGTGTGGTGGACGTGGTGGGTTCGGATGGCTCGCACAACCATGTTCCTGCTGGTATCATCGCTCCTATCAAGGTGGGCGACCGCACCGTCGGTACGCTCAAGTTCTACTACAAGACCCCGCGTGCCGTCGACCGCACTCAGTTGGCACGCGTCTCGGGCAAAATGCGCGCTTGCCTCGGGTTTTGCCGAGATCCTGTCCACGCAGCTCGCCATCCACGAGCTCGAGGTGCAAAAGGAGCTCACGGCCCGTGCCGAGGTGCGTGCCCTGCAGGCGCAGATCAACCCGCATTTTCTGTTCAACACGCTCAACACCATCGCGTCGTTTACGCGTACCGATCCGCTGCGCGCCCGCGAGCTGCTGCGCGAGTTCTCATCGTTCTATCGCGCCACGCTCGACAATTCGGGCTCGCTCATTCCCGTGTCGCGCGAGGTCGCGCAGACCAAGCGCTACCTGACGTTTGAGAAGGCGCGCTTTGGCGAGGATCGCGTGCTGGCGACCTTCGACGTGTCCGAGGACGTCGAGGACACGCTGGTGCCGGCATTTGTAATCCAGCCAATCGTCGAGAATGCCGTGCGCCATGGTATGGGCGACGACGATGCACTGAGGATCGACGTGTCGGTCCACAGGGATGGCGAAGATGCGATTTTGATTGTGGTCGCCGATAACGGCGTGGGCATGGACGAAGGCACCGCTGCCAGACTGTTTGACGAACGCTCCGCCCGTCCCGACGCCAGCTCCCCGCAGGGCGGCGGCGCCGGTGTGGCCATGCACAATATTTCGGAGCGCATCCATCGCTTTTATGGACCGCACTCTTATACACGCGTCGAATCGGCCCCGGGCAAGGGCGCTAAAGTGCTCCTGCATCTCGATTTGTCGGAGAGCATCTTCGACATTCAAGAGTAGAATGATAGGTTACGGGTTTAACGCTAGTTGGCGGATGCCCGACGTAGTTAGTTGACGAAAGGTTTTATCCCTATGCTGCGTGCGATGATTGTGGATGATGAGGC
>CABRZY010000094.1 GCA_902475475.1 uncultured Collinsella sp. | reverse complement strand
CCGCCCAGGTGAGGATGATGTTGTTGGACCCGCCGGCGTGGCCTTCGGCCTGTTCGGCACGCTGCTCATCTACGCGAACGCCGCCGATATCATGCCCAACGCGCATGAGGCAGCCTTCCTCACCTCCATCATGCCCTACGCCGACCAGTTCGACCCGATGCTCGTGCGCCTCGCGTTCGCGTTCATCGTCATCGGCTTCGGCACCAAGGCGGGCCTGTTCCCCATGCACACTTGGCTGCCCGACGCGCACTCCCAGGCTCCGAGCCCGGTCTCCGCGCTGCTCTCGGGCGTGCTGCTCAAGTGCGCCATGCTGGTGATCATCCGCTTCTACTCCCTGTCCATCATCACGGTGGGCGACACCTATCCGCGTACGCTCCTGCTCATCCTGGGCACGCTGTCCATCCTGGTGGCCGCCCTGTGCATCTTCAAGCAGGACGATATCAAGCGCCGCTTCGCGTACTCCTCCGTCGACAACGTCGGCGTGGTCGCGCTGTGCCTGGGTATCGGTGGTCCGCTCGGTATCGCCGCCTGCCTGCTGCACTGCATCTTCCACGGTTTCACGAAGGCGCTCGCCTTCTGCATGGCCGGTAACATCCAGCACATCTACCACACCCGCGACCTGAACAAGATCAAGGGCGTCGTCGAGATCGCTCCCGTCACGGCAGCGCTCACTATCATCGCCCTGCTCGCGCTCGCCGCCTTCCCGCCGTTCGCCCTGTTCATCTCCGAGTTCCTCACCTTCGTGGCCGGCGTTCAGTCCGGTCCCATCTGGGTGGTCGTGCTCGTGGCCATCGGCCTCACCGGCGTGTACTTTGCCCTTACCGGCATCGCGCTCAAGTCCATCTTCGGCAAGGCGCCCGAGGGCATGAAGCGCCACGAGGTGCCCGCCTTCATGATCATCCCCGAGATCGCCCTCGCGATCGTGGTCATGTGGTTCGGTATCGCCACCCCGGTCGCCATCACGAGCGGCGTCGAGGATGCAACGTCCGTCGTTTTGAACCAGAGCGTCGAAGAGCTCCACGAGGCTCCTCTCTACCGCATGGTGTTCAGTTCCCAGACCAAGACAAGCGAGGTGAATTAGCACCATGGCAGAACCTGAAAAGAAGGACTACGCTCGTCGTTGCGAAAGCCACGTCGAGGCCCTGCGCGCCGCAGTGCCGGGCGCTATCGAGAAGGTTGAGTGGCAGTGCGAGGACCAGCTGACGATCACCGTCAAGCTGGACCGTCTGCCCGAGGCCGTCCACTACCTGTACTACGAGCGCTACGGCTGGATTCCCGTGATTGTCGGCAACGACGAGCGCTCCCTGTGCGGCCGTTACGCCGTGTACTACGTCATCTCCATGGAGGGGGAGGACCCCGGCTGGGTTACCGTGCGTGCCGAGGTCGACCCCGCCAAGATGACGTTCCCGTCCGTGACGCCGTTTGTCCCCGCCTGCGTGTGGGGCGAGCGCGAGCTGCGCGATATGTTCGGCCTGATTCCCGAGGGTCTGCCCGACCGCCGTCGCCTGGTGCTTCCCGACGATTGGCCCAGCGGGCTGTACCCGTTGCGCAAGGATTCGATGGATTACCGTTTCCGCCCCGCCCCCGCGAGCGACATGGAAAACTACGAATTCTTGGCCGACACCAAGGGCAAGGAGACCACGCTCGTCCCCATGGGACCGTTGCACATCACCTCCGACGAGCCCGGCCACTTCCGCCTGTTCGTTGAGGGCGAGACGATCGTCGATGCCGACTACCGTCTGTTCTACGTGCACCGCGGCATGGAGAAGGTCGCCGAGACGCGCCTGAACTATGACGCCGTGACGTTCCTCGCCGACCGCATCTGCGGCATCTGCGGCTGCGCCCACTCGGTGGCCTATGCCGAGGCCGTCGAGCGCGCCCAGGGCATTCATGTCCCGCCGCGCGCCCAGTACATCCGCGCCATCATGCTCGAGGTCGAGCGTCTGCACTCACACCTGCTCAATATTGGCCTCGCATCGCACTACACCGGCTTCGACTCCGGCTTCCAGCAGTTCTTCCGCGTCCGCGAGAAGTCCATGGACCTGGCCGAGAAGCTCTCCGGTCACCGCAAGACCTACGGCCTCAACGTGATCGGCGGCGTGCGTCGCGACATTTTGGCCGAGCAGAAGCTCTCCACGCTCACGACCATCCACCAGTTGCGCTCCGAGGTTCAGGAGCTCGTCGACGTCTTGCTTTCCACGCCCAACTTTATTGAGCGTACGAGTGGCATCGGCATCTTGGACCGCAAGATCGCACGCGACTTCTCGCCGGTCGGCCCGCTCATGCGTGGCTCGGGCTATGCCCGCGACGTGCGCTTCGACCATCCCTTCGACGGCTACGCCGATCCGGACGTTCAAAAGATGCACGCCGCCACGGCTGACACCTGCGATGCCTTCGGCCGTACCGCCGTTCGCATCCAGGAGGTCTACGATTCGATCGATATGATCGAGACCATGCTCGAGAACTGCCCGTCGGGCCCCATCCTCACCACGGATTGGGAGTACACCCCGCACAAGTACGCCATCGGTGCCACCGAGGCGCCGCGCGGCGAGGACGTGCACTGGGCCATGCTCGGCAATAACCAGAAGTGCTACCGCTGGCGCGCCAAGGCCGCCACGTACAGTAACTGGCCGGTCCTGCGCTACATGTTCCGCGGCAACACCGTGGGCGATGCGGCGCTGATCGTTGGCTCGCTCGACCCGTGCTATTCCTGCACCGACCGCGTGACGGTGACCGATGTCGCCGCCAAGCGCGACCACGTGCTCGACAAGGAGCAGTTCGAGAACGTCTGGCGCGACAAGTCGCCGCTCGCGGGCGAGGGCACCATGGCCGCTCCGCTCGATGAGGAGGCGCTCTAATATGCTGAAGCTTTGGAAGGTTAACGCCAAGGCCGGCGACGCGACGGTCAAGTACCTGTTTGCGCCGTTCCCCACCAACAAGGACATGCGCGGCAAGCCCGAGCACAATGCCGAGCTCTGCATCGCCTGCGGTGCCTGCGGCGTGGCGTGCCCGGCCGATGCCATTCGCATGGACACCGACCTTGCGGCCGATACCATTACCTGGTCAATCGACTACGGCCGCTGCATCTTTTGCGGCCGCTGCGAGGAAGCCTGCCCCATGGAGGCCATCAAGCTCACCGAGGAGTTTGAGCTGGCCGTCATGAGCAAGGACGACCTCACCAGCAAGAGCGTCTATGCGCTCGAGCACTGCTCGCGTTGCGGCAAGCCGTTTGCCCCGCACAAGGAGATCGACTATGCCAAGCGCCTGCTGCAAAAGGCCGGCGGCATGGAGGCCGAGCAGGCCGCCCGCACCGTCGGTATGTGCCAGGAGTGCAAGCGCGAGCTCGACGCCCTGCGCGCCGCATCGGCCGTAAAGACCGGCAACGCACACGGCATGGCTGCCAACGAGACGCTTG
Source organism: uncultured Collinsella sp. (assembly GCA_902475475.1). Lineage (GTDB taxonomy): Bacteria > Actinomycetota > Coriobacteriia > Coriobacteriales > Coriobacteriaceae > Collinsella. The sequence continues at coordinate 3,393 of CABRZY010000094.1, read as the reverse complement.
CGTCCGGCGAGCCCCAGGGCCCCGGCATGGAGTATCTGGGCGGCCACGGCGTGAACCCGGAGTATATCGACCGCGAGCTCAACCCCGATGCGCCCGAGATTCCCGCCGGTCCGGCGCCGGTCGAGGGCATCATCATGGATTTTGAAATGAAGGAGGAGTAACCATGGCCGAACCCACGCTTTTGCCCGAGCGGCTTCAGTACCGCCCGACCAAGATCGAGCTCGACGAGAGCATCGAGAAGGCCAAGGCGACCCTTCTTAAGAAGATCAAGCGCTCGGTGTACGTCTACCGTGTCGACTGCGGCGGCTGCAACGGCTGCGAGATCGAGATCTTCGGTTCCATCACGCCCGTCTTTGACGTCGAGCGCTTTGGCATCAAGGTCGTGCCCTCGCCCCGTCACGCCGATGTGCTGCTGTACACCGGCGCCGTGACGCGTGCCATGCGCATGCCGGCCCTGCGCGCGTTTGAGGCCGCACCCGATCCCAAGATCGTGGTGTCCTATGGCGCGTGCGGCTGCACCGGCGGCATCTTCTACGACAACTACTGCGTCTGGGGCGGCACGGATAAGATTCTGCCGGTCGATGTCTACATCCCCGGCTGCCCGCCCAGCCCCGCGCAGACCGTCTACGGCTTTGCCATGGCACTTGGCCTGCTGGACCAAAAGCTCCATGCCGAGACTACGGTGGAGGCTGCCGGCGAGCAGGCCGATATCCTGCACCCCGGCGTGCCGTACAAGCTGCGCGTTGCCATCGAGCGCGAGGCTCGCGCCATGAGCGGCTACCGTTACGGCCGCGACCTGGCCAACGAGTTTATGGATACGCTCGAGGACGCGCCCAAGGGTGATATCCGAGGTGCCATGGCGCTGCTCATCGACAAGCAGGACGATCCTCGCCGCGTTGAGGTCTACTCGGCGCTGCAGGATCTGGTGCTGGCCGGAGGTCACTAGATGGAGCTCACGGACCGCTCTGGTTACTTTGCGGGCCCCGGTATGCTCGGCGGCTCCTTTGGCGATGCCTCGCGCGCAAGCGACGAGGCCGCCGAGGGCGTCGCCGACCCCTGCCTGGGCCATGCGCCCGACCAGGTGGTCTTCTATGAGCTCACGCGTAAGTTTGTGGAGACCGAGGAAGACGTTCCCCAGGAGGCCTGCGACGTGCTGTACTACACGCTCGCCGTGGGCCACCACACCGGCGTGCTCGATTGCTTTGAGCCGCGCCTGTCGGTGCCGGTGGATGTCTTCTATTCGCTCGTCGACGCGCTGCCGGAGGGGGAGGCCAAGACCAAGTTCGAGGCCATCCGCTCCTTTGGCGAGTGCCAGCTTGACAAGGCGGCGGTGCCGTCGCTGCTCGAGGCCTGCGACACGCTGCTCGACGAGCGCGGTTTTCGCGGCTCGGCCAAGGCCGGCATCTCGGTGTTCGACGACGACTTTGGCCTGCATGCCCAGCAGGTCGCGTTTCTGATGAAGTTCCGCGATCTGGTTGAGCGCGTGCGCGATGTGTCGGGCGTGTATCTGACGGGAAGGTTGCAGTAATGGGTCGCGTTGTGGATGGTCGTGTGAACGGCGCCCCATTTGCGGGTATCGTGCTCACGGCGGGAAGCGTGCTGCGCGCCGACGATGCCGCCGGCCCCGTGCTCTCCAAAATGATGGAAGACGCACCCATCGCCGGTTGGTACACCATCGACGGAGGCCAATCGCCCGAGGATGACATCATCGAGGTCAAGCGCGAGCGTCCGCCGCGTTTGGTTTTGGTCGATGCCGCCGACATGGCGCTGCCCGTCGGCGCCATCCGCTTGCTCGATAAGACCGACGTCGCGCGCAAATCGATGTTCACCACGCATTCGCTTCCTTTGTCGATTCTGATCGAAGAGATTGAGCAATCGTGTGATGATATCGTCTTCGTCGGGATTCAGCCGGGCGACACGGAGTTCTACAACCCCATGTCCCCGGAAGTCTTTGAGGCCGTCGACGCCGTGTACGACGCCGTGGCCGCCAACGACTTTTCCCACTTTGTCCGCTTGGGGCAAGAGCAATAGGAGCGCTTGTTCCTGCTGATTAGGAAAGAAGTGATTGACATGGCAGATTCCAAGGTGGAGTACCCCTCTCCCGATTGCCTGGCGCCCGCCGCGATCGAGGCCAAGACCGAGGCCGCCGGCGTGACCAAGGCTAACCTGCCGGTCGCTAAGGCCTTTCTGTTGGCAATGTTCGCCGGCGCGTTTATCGCCTTCGGCGGCCTGTTCTTTACCGTGTTCTTGAGCGACAGCACGCTGGGCTGGGGCGCTCAGCGCGTCGTGGGCGGTCTGTGCTTTTGCCTGGGCCTGGTGCTCGTGCTGGTGTGCGGCGCCGAGCTGTTTACCGGCAATTCGCTTATGGTCTGCGCACTCAAGAGCAAAAAGATCACCCTGGTTCAGATGCTTAAGGCCTGGGTCGTCGTGTGGGTCGGCAATTTTGTCGGTGCCCTGTTCATCGTCTTTTTGGTGTACATGGCCGGCATCTATAAGCTCAACGGCGAGGCGGTCGCCAACTCCATGGTGAGCGTCGCCGCCGGCAAGGTGACGATCGACTGGGTGACGATCTTCTTCCGCGGCATCCTGTGCAACATCTTTGTGTGCCTGGCCGTGTGGATCGGTACCGCCGGTAAGACCGTGGTCGATAAGGTTGTGGGCATTCTGCTGCCCATCGCCGCCTTTGTGGCCTGCGGTTTTGAGCACTGCGTCGCCAACATGTACTTTTTGCCTATGGGTGCCGTGATGCACGCGTGCGGCTATGGTGCCGACGTCGCCGGCGCCGATGCGCTCAACGCTGCGGGCATTGCGTTTAACTTGTCCGCCGCCACGCTGGGCAACATCGTGGGCGGCGCGGTTCTGATCGCGCTCGGCTACTGGTTTGTCTACGCCAAGAAGTCCGAGGCGTAAGGTACCGTCTGTTTGACGTTGAGCCTCCCGCGGGGCGTTGCCGTGCGGGAGGCTTTTTGGGCCTGGGGCTCGTTGCCGGGCTTTTGGCCTGTTGTGTTTGGCTGATGAAAGGGGTAATCGAGATGGCATCTGCTGTGAAGCGTGACGGTCGCGCCGTGGTGACCACATGCGGGGGATGCTATGCCGATTGCGCCTTTGCGGCACGCGTTGAGGACGGTCGCGTGGTGGCCGAGTTGCCGGTGCCGGGGCATCCGTGCGCGGCGCGTGCCCTGTGCGCCCGCGGGCGGCATCGCCTGGCAATGCCGTTTGACGAGCGCGACCGCATTATGCACCCCATGCGACGCCGCCGGGATGGCTCGGGGTTTGAAGCGATTACCTGGGACGAGGCGTTCGCGCAGATTGCCGAGCGTCTTTTGGGGATTGTTGACGTCCCCCGCATGTGGTCACCACGGCGCGACCGTCACGCTTCACAGCAGATGCCAT
>CABRZY010000093.1 GCA_902475475.1 uncultured Collinsella sp. | reverse complement strand
TATGCTTTGCATTTGCGCAGGTGAATTGCATATTTGTTAGAATGGCGTTAACCGTGGGTTTACACTGTGCGATGCAGTTTATTCTCAATTGAGTGCGTGACCTGCGAAAACAACCCCCCTGTGGCACCATGCGGTCGCAGGCGCGAAAACAGGAGATTGACGTGTACGATCGACGACTTGAGGCCATATCGGCTGCCGCGGAGCTGGGAAGCTTCTCGCGTGCGGCGGCAAAATTGCGCGTGTCGACTCCGGCGCTCGTCAAGCAAGTGTCGGGCTTCGAGGCCGAGTTCGGCATCACGCTGTTCGAACGCTCGCACTCGGGCGTCAAGGTGACGCCGGCCGGCGCACTGCTGGTGGATGACGCGCGCTCGATCATGCGGCAGTCCGAGGACGCGCTGCGCCGTGCCCGACGCGCGGCGGGCGATGGCGGTGCCGTGCGCCTGGGCGTGTCGATGATGTGCCCGGGGCGCCAGACGCTGTCGATGTGGACGGGTGTGCACGAGCTGGAGCCATCGTTGCGATTTGAGATCGTGCCGGTAAGCGACCTCTATGACGAGCGCGAATCCGTCATGCGCAGCCTCGGTCGAGAGGTTGATGTAGTGCAGTCGAGTTTTTCGACCCCACGCTGGGGCGACACTTGCCAAAAGCTCCGCATCGTCAACGTGCCGTTTTATATCGACCTGCCGCGCACGAGCCCGCTGGCGCGCAAGACACGCATTACGGTCGCCGACTTGGAGGGCATGCGCCTGCGCGTACTGCGCCACGGCAACGATGCCATGGACAGCCTGCGCATCGACCTGTTGGCCGACGGCGGTGTGGACGTGATCGATGCGGATAGCTTTGACTTCGCGCTCTTTAACGAGGCGGAGGAAAAGGGCGACGCGGTGCTCACCTGCGGCGCATGGTCGGGGGTGCACCCGGCCTTTGTGGGCGTGCCGTTCCTGTGCGGCCGTGAGGTACCGGTCTTTCTGCACTATCCGCTCGAGCCCACCCTCCAAGTCCAAAAATTCGTCAACGCCATGGCACAACTTCTCAAATAGCCAAAAGAGTCCCGTCCCAAATTAGCTACCCTTTGCTACGGGTTTAGCGGTCCTCGCGTTGCGGCCCAGCTGCCTCGGCTGTCTTTACGCGGTTCTTGTCGATGTACATGTTTTTGTTGGCTTGGGAAAAGAGCTCGCGCCTCGTAGGCGGTTCATCAAAATCGCTGGAAAGCGCGTAGCCCACCGCATAGCTGATGGGCATGTCGGGGTGAGCCTCGGAATACTCGTTCACGTTCGCACGAACCCGAGCGAGACAGGACTCCACGGCAGCTCGATCGGTATCCCGCAGCACCACGATAAACTCATCGCCGCCGTCGCGGCCCACAAAGCAGGTCTCGGACGCCACGTGCCCCAGCTGCTGGGCAAAAGAACGGATGTATTCGTCGCCCTTCTCGTGGCCGAAGCTGTTGTTGACCGTATGCAGATTGTTAAGGTCGAAGACGCACACCGCAACGGGCGCCTCCGCGGAGACAGGCTGCTCCTGCCCCAAGATCTCCTCGCACTTGTTCTTGTTGGGCAGTCCCGTGGCTTCGTCGAGATAGACTTTGCTCTGCAGTTCGCGATTGAGCGCGGCAGTTCGCACCGCGCGAACAAGTTCAACCGCAAAGGCCGCCACCAGGCCCACGATGTCGAGGATCACCAAGCCCTCGAGATAGTTGAGCGCCGACGCCTTCTCCTGAGAGTAGTCCTCTGCGAGTCGCGTAGCATCGTCGCAAATGCCAAAGAACTCCTCGCTCATGGAGATGATGTCGGTGTTCTCATAGCCGACTTCGCGCACGCGGATGATCTCGGTGCAAAGCTCATCAAAATAATTAGCAAGCTCGGTCATCTTTGTCTGATACTCGTCGTCGTTGAGACGGACGAGGTTGAGGTCGTCACTTCCGTAACGCAAACCGTTAATGTATGAATCCACGGCTTTGAGCAGGCCATCTTGAGGCTGGCCCGCGTCCTCGAGCTTAACGATTCGCTGCGTGGTACCGCGCACCAGACCGGCGTAGTTGACCACGCGCGCCGTGCCCTGGATATCGGAGACGAGCAGCATAACATTGATGAAGAAGAAGATGAGAACTGCCGTGAGCACCATCATGAGCAGGCGCACCGCCTGGCTGGCCTTCTTGGCGACAGAAGTATTCACAAGTTCACTTCCCTAAATGACAAAAGAACAGGTAGCACGCAGTGTGCTGAAATTCATGGGTGGTTAACTCTACCATATGGGCCAGCAGCCTTAAACTGCAGCAGACGCTCGTCCAAATTGGCGTGACGCTTGCCTTGTTGTTCTTGACCTGGCCGCGCTATCGGACATGCTTCTGGTCTTGGATCACCATGGGACAGCTCATCCCGTTTTGTGCGTACAGAGTGGGATGCGGCTTCCCAAAGGTGCCGTTAGGGGAAACCACATCCCGGTTTATGCCCTTGAAATGGGATGCCGTTTCCCGGAGGGGGCCAGCGGGAAACGGCATCCCATTCTGAGCCCGAAAAGTGGGATACGGTTTCCGGCTGGCATGAAAAAAGCCCCCACAGCTCATATTGAACTGCGGGGGCTTATGCGTTGCGGTGCATTGTGTTTGGGTCGTTGAGATGAGTCGATTTGCCCCGAAAGAGGAGGGCATTGACCTTAGGGTCATGCCCGACGAATGAGCGGCAAATCGGCCATCTCGGCGGGCCGAACTACTCCAGCTCAAACGCTCCGGTGTAGAGCTGGTAGTAATACCCGCGCTTGGCGATCAGCTCATCGTGGTTGCCGCGCTCGATAATGCGGCCGTGGTCCAGACAGATGATCGCGTCGGAGTTGCGCACGGTGGACAGGCGGTGCGCGATGACAAACGTCGTGCGGCCCTCCATGAGCTTATCCATGCCCGCCTGCACGATGGCCTCGGTGCGGGTGTCGATGCTCGACGTGGCCTCGTCCAGAATCATTGCCGGCGGATCGGCGACGGCGGCGCGTGCAATCGAGATCAGCTGGCGCTGGCCCTGCGACAGCTGCGCGCCGTTGCCGGTGAGCATGGTGTCGTAGCCGTCGGGCAGGCGGGTGATAAAGTCGTCCGCGCCCGCGAGCTTGGCCGCCGCGATGCACTCCTCGTCGGTAGCGTCCAGGTTGCCGTAGCGGATGTTATCCATCACAGTGCCGGTGAACAGGTTCACGTCCTGTAGCACGACGCCCAGCGAGCGGCGCAGGTCGGCCTTGCGGATCTTGTTGACGTTGATGCCGTCGTAGCGGATCTTGCCGTCGGCGATGTCGTAGAAGCGGTTGATGAGGTTGGTGATGGTCGTCTTACCGGCACCGGTGGCGCCGACAAACGCGACCTTCTGGCCCGGCTTGGCAAACACGGACACGCCGTGCAGCACCTCGTGGTCGGGCGTGTAGCCAAAGTCGACGTTGTCCATGACCAGGTCGCCGCGCAGCGGCACGTACTCGATCTCGCCGGTTGCGCGGTGCGGATGTTTCCACGCCCACATGCCGGTGTGGTGGTCGGCCTCCTCGAGCTGCCAGGTGTCGGGGTTCACCTGAGCGTTGACGAGCGTCACATAGCCTTCGTCGGCTTCGGGCTCCTCGTCGATGAGCTCAAAGATACGGTCGGCGCCGGCGAGGCCCATGACCACGGCGTTGATCTGCTGCGAGATCTGGCCGATCTGTCCGCAGAACTGCTTGGTCATGTTGAGGAACGGCACGACGACGGCGATGGACAGCGCCATGCCCGAGATGCTCAGGTTGGGCACGCCCAGCGCCAGGAAAATGCCGCCGGCCAGTGCGACCAGCACGTAGAGCAGGTTGCCCAGGTTCATAAGGATGGGCATGAGGATGTTGGCGTACATGTTGGCCTTCTGCGAGACCTCGAAGAGCTTTTCGTTGCGCTCGTCAAAATCGGCCTCGGCGGCAGACTCGTGGCAGAATGCCTTGACGACCTTCTGGCCGTTCATGACTTCCTCGATATGGCCCTCGACAACGCCGAGCTCGGTCTGCTGCGCAATAAAGAAGCGCGCGGAGTTGGAGCCGAGCAGCTTGGTCATAAAGGTCATAAAGGCGACGCCTGCCACAATGACCAGGCACATCCAAACGCTGTAGTACAGCATGATAAAGAACACCGTGACGATGACGATGGTCGTCATGAGCAGGTTGGGCAGCGACTGGCTGATCATCTGGCGCAGCGTGTCGATGTCGTTGGTGTAGTGGCTCATGATGTCGCCGCGCTGATGCGTGTCGAAGTAGCGAATCGGCAGGTCCTGCATGCGGTTGAACATCTTCTCGCGCAGCTTCTCGAGCGAGCCCTGCGTGACGATGGCCATGGCGCGGTTCCAGAACAGCGAGGACAGGATGCCGACGCCGTAGATGCAGGCGAGGGTGGTCACGAGCTGTGCGATCTTGGGCTGTGCAGCTTCCCAATCGCCCGACTGCCACGATTCGCTAATAATCTGCAGGGCGCTCTGAAGGAAGGTCGCGCCGATGGAGTTGATGATGGCGCAGAGCACCACGCCGACGACGACGAGGGGCAAAAGCACGGGGTAGAAGCCAAAGAGCGTCTTGATGAGGCGCGACATGGTGCCACCCTTGCGGTTGAGCGCGCGCTCGGCGGTCGTTGCCTTACTCATGTGCCTCGCCTCCTTCCTGGGTCTGAGCTTGTGTTGCGGATGCCTCGGTGTCGGCTTCGACGGCCTCTTCGCCCTCGGCAGACATCTTGTTCTGCGAGGTAAAGGTCTCGCGGTAGATCTCGCTCGTCTTGAGCAGCTCATCGTGGTTGCCGATCTGCGCGATGCGGCCGCCCTCCATGACGATGATGCGGTCTGCATCCTGCACGGAGCTAATGCGCTGGGCGATGATGAGCTTGGTCGTGTTGGGCAGATAGCTTGCCAGCCCTGCGCGGATCTTGGCGTCGGTCTTGGTGTCGACGGCGCTGGTGGAGTCGTCCAGGATCAAGATCTTGGGGCGACGCAGCAGGGCACGCGCAATGCACAGGCGCTGCTTCTGACCGCCCGAGACGTTGGAGCCGCCCTGCTCGATCCAGGTGTCATAGCCCTTGGGGAAGCCATCGACAAACTCGTCGGCGCAGGCCAGATGTGCCGCCTCGCGGACCTCTTCGTCGGTGGCGTTCGGGTCGCCCCAACGCAGGTTCTCGGCAATCGTGCCGCTAAACAGCACGTTTTTCTGCAATACCATGGCCACTTGGTGGCGCAGAGCGTCCAAGTCGTAGCCGCGCACATCCACGCCGCCCACGCGCACGGTGCCTTCGGTGGCGTCGTACAGGCGGGCGATGAGGTTTACAAGCGTGGACTTGGCCGAGCCGGTGCCGCCGATGATGCCGATGGTCTCGCCGCTCTTAATGTGCAGGTCGATATCGTCGAGCGCCTGGCGCTTCGCATGCGCGGAATACTTAAAGCTCACGTGGTCAAAGTCGATGGAACCGTCGGCAACCTCGAGCACGGGCTCGGCGGGATCGGCGATCGTGGGCTCGGCGGCCAGCACCTCGGTAATGCGGTGCGCCGATTCGTCGGCCATGGTCACCATGACAAAGATCATCGACAGCTGCATCAGGCTCATGAGGATCGCGAAGCCATAGGTAAAGATCGAGGAGAGCTGGCCCACGTCGAACAGCGTGCCCTGGCTCGTGATGATGAGCTTGGATCCCAGGTAGATGATGACGACAAATGCGCCGTTGACGCAGATGTTCATCATGGGGTTGTTAAAGGCGAGCAGCTTCTCGGCGCGGGTGAAGTCCATCTGGACGTCGCGCGCGGCGGTGGCGAACTTCTCCTTCTCAAAGTCTTCGCGCACATAGCTCTTGACCACGCGCATGCCGGTGACGTTTTCCTCGACGGACTCGTTAAGGGCGTCGTACTTGTGGAACACGCGCGAGAAGATGGGGCGTACCTTAAAGATGATAAAGAACAGTCCAAAGCCCAGCAGCGGAATGATGACCAGGTAGACCATGGCGACGCTGCCGCCCATGATAAATGCCATGGTAAAAGCGAAGATCAAGACCAGCGGCGCGCGCACGACGATACGGATGATCATCATAAAGGCCTGCTGAACGTTGTTGATGTCAGTGGTCAGACGCGTGACGAGCGAGGAGCTCGAGAACTCATCGATGTTGGCAAAGCTGAACGTCTGGATCTTGTAGAACAGGTCGTGACGCAGGTTCTTGGCGAAGCCGCAGCTCGCATGGCTGCAGGTGACGCCGGCAGCGGCGCCTAAAGCAAGCGACGTCAGCGCGATGAGCGCCAAAAAGCCTGCGGTGGGAAGCATCTCGGCTACGGTGGCACCGTCTTTGATGGCGTCGATCAGGTTGGCGGTGATAAATGGAATCAGCATCTCGCAGAGCACCTCGCCAAGCACGAGCAATGGCGTGGCAACAGCGACTTTCATATAGTCGCGGATGCTGCCCATGAGGGTTTTAATCATCCAGTTCCTCCCAGGTTACACGGATTTTCTCGAGCATTTCGGCGAGCTGCTCGCGCTCGTCGTGAGTGAGGGCACTAAAGGCCCGTTCTCTAAAGCGGATGCGGGCCGCCTGGTCGATGCGGGCGTTTTCCCGGCCGGTTTCGGTCAGGCGAATGGTGAGTTGCCGTCGATCCTTGGGGTTACGGCTGCGCTCGATGAGGCCGTTGACCTCGAGCTTGGACAGGATCTCGGAAAGCGACCCCGGCTTGAGGTCAAAGTGCATGCCGAGTTCCTGCTGCGACATCTCGCCGCCGGGCTGCTTGGCCAGCAGGCAGATGATGGGCGCCTTGCCGGACACGCCTCCGCCATGAAAATGCATGTAATGGCCGCAAAAGCCCAGGCCGCTCAGGATGCGCTTGGCGA
>CABRZY010000092.1 GCA_902475475.1 uncultured Collinsella sp. | reverse complement strand
GAGATGCCCTCGCTCCAGCTGCCAAAGCTGCGCCACCCCGGCTGCGGCCAAAAAGTACTGCCCGCCCACGTGGCAGGACTGGTACAACAAAGTCGCCGCTCAGATGAACCGCATCTAAGTGCAACTGCAAAGGGCCCCAATGGGGCCCTTTTTCTTTTAGGTAGCGGAGGTATCGACGACGCCGGTCGCATTGGCAACCGCGACTATGACGATCATGCATAGGAGCAGCACACCCAATGCCTTGAGCCAGAGTTTCGCGAGCTTCTTGCCGCGATAGCTGTCGAGCAGTGCGAATCGCCGACGAAGACGGCGCTTATCGAGCAGCGCAAAATGCATAAGCACCATAAGGCCATCGACAAAGAAAAAATACTCGATTATGAGAAGCCACGTCGGGTAGCTTTGGTTTGCTCCCGTGGGGTGAAAGACGGCAAAGTGACTTCCGGCAAAGAACACAAGCAGCGAGAAGAAGACGAGCGTATTCCAAATGCGCCCCAGAGACTCCGGAACGCGAGAGAGCAGACCGCATGCAGTGGAGGCGGCAGGCCTAGGAAGCCCTGTGGGGTTCTGGAGCCCTTGGGGCGTCAACACCGTCTCCGAGGCCGGAGTACGGACAGGCGCAGGCGCAGGAGGCCGCACGGGGCGACTTAGATCGTATGCCGCGCACGTCGCCCGTCCCAACGCTTCCGCGCTCGCAAAACGCTTGGCCGGGTCGAGCGCCATCGACATGCAGACGGCATCGGCAAGTGGAGTGGGAATGCCGCATGCCTCACATTGCTCGCGCATGTCGAGCCCTGGTTTAGGGTCGACTCCCGTCAAGCAAAAGAACAACAGGGCCCCAAGTGCGTAGACATCGCTGCGCACACTCGTCTGCCCAAACCCATACTGCTCGGGCGGCGCATAGGGTCGCGTGCCAAACTTGACGGTGTCAGCATCGGCGCCATCGCGCCATACGCGCGCGATCCCCAGGTCGATAATCACCAGCGATGAAAATGTCAGGCCGTCATCAGGCGTATAGTTGGCACCTGTCACGATGATATTCGACGGCTTGAGGTCGCGATGGATCACCGGCGCCGACGTCTCCCCCACCATTGCAAAACCGGCATGGAGCTCGCCCACGGCATCGCATAGGGCAGGATACAATTCACGCGCATAATCGGGGGTGGCTCCCAGACGGTCCACCAGCGCCCCGAGTGTCTCCCCTTCGATGTATTCCATAACCACGTTGAGCTCGTCGCCCACACGACGACAATCGACGATTCTGGGCAGGTGCTCAAAACGCCTGCCTGCCCGCTGAGCGGCAAACAGACGCTCGTATGCCCCGCCGATTTGAGCCGAAGCATCGATGCGTTTACGAACAAAGGGACCGAGCGAACCACCGCCGGTTCCTTCAAAGTACACGAGCTCGGTTGTTTCAACGGACGAGCGCTTAAGTACACGCTCCACGCGATAGCTGTCGTCGCGATCGAGCGACGCCAGGTGCTCGGCAAGCGCTGCGGTCAGCTCGTCATCGGAATATGTTGGGCTCTGAGTATCCATAGCCTCCATCATAGCGCAGGGCGCAGACACCCCATGGCATCTGCGCCCCGCTCGTTTGCATCGTTGTTCGGCAGCTCCGCCGGCTCAGATATCAGCCGCTAACTCACCGTCTCCTCGCCAAAGCGATACAGCTCCTCGTTGACCTTTTGGAGGCTGCACCCGCGATCGATGCAAAAAATGATAATCGCATCGCGGCGGTCCTTGCAGTTAAGGACGCTTACCCCGGCAGCCGTCAGCGCACGGTTGGTTTCTTTGAGCGTCAGCGCCATCGCAAAGGCAATCTGCAGCACCTTATTGCGGCTCGGATGCCGCGCACCGGTAAAGATCTGATAGCCAAAGGTCTCATTGAGATCGGCCATACGAACCACGCGCGAGCGCTCCAAGCCCTTTTCCTGCAGTAGCTGCTTCAGGTAGCTCGAAAGCGACGGGGCGGCAAAGTCGTGTTCTTTGATATAGCCATCGATGTTTGGCGCGTCGAGAAGCTCATTGAGCAACTCGTCAGTCAGCTTTTTATCGGGCATACGACTTCACCTCCCCCAGTGCATGCAACATGCTAGAAACCGCTTACGTCCGAACGCTCCCAGCTAGCAACCTGGTCGGGAGACACCGTACCCAGCGCCTCGAACTTCCAGGAGCCGCCCGCCTTCAGATGATTGGTGTTTGCAAGAGCCGTTCCAACCTGGTTGCCATCGGCATCATACAGAACATATTCAATCTGAATGTAGCTCTTTTCCTTATCCGTGTTATTGGTCAGCGTGCCCGTGATCTTATAGGTAAACTGATTGGAAGTGTCTTCAGCCTCGTCAGCAATGGTATACGGTTCTTGCGGTTCTTTTTGCTCCTCAGCCTGCCGTGTCGTCTCGGCAGGTTTTGCCGAATCGCTCGCAGACGAATCGGTTGAGTTGCCGCCCATAGAGCCCACGGCACCGACAATAACCAGCACCACGATGATGCCTAGGACAATCTTGCCGATCGGCCTCTTTCCCTCTTTTGCCATTATTCATCCTTCCTACGATCCGGCTACCGTGCCGGCACACAGCACATCGTAGGAAGGATTGAACTTGAATTCATTAGCTGAGAGCTAAGGCTGCGGTAAACGACCAATGCAGTTATCCAAACGCCGAGCAAACGCACTGCGCGCGACCGTCTGCTGGCAGTGCATCAACCCACCGTGACGGATTCCCCGGTAAAAGCACTGATCATCAACAGGACAAAGAAAACAAGGTAGCTGGCACTCAGCAGGTACGCAATGATCAGAAAGACGACCCAGCCGACATTGGTTTTACCGTCGGCACGGCGTTGCTCGCGATTACGGCAAAGCCAAATCGTCACGCCAATGGCCACAATCAGCAACACAAGTGCCGCTGCTGCCAACCCGGCAAGCGCAAACATCACGCCAATGCTCACAGCGATGACCGGAAGCAGCAGCAAACCAAGTTTGCATCCACCCGGACTATATACGGCAGACTGTCGGCGTCGCCTCATCGCCGCGCCACCCCCATCATCTTTGAGCACTACAGTGCGATAGCCTGCTGAACAGGAACGATCTTGTCGAGTTCCGGTTCGATCCGCCTTTTCTCGGCCTCAAGGTCAAACGCCACCTGAGCGCGCAGCCAATAACCATCCGTCAGGCCAAAATAACGGCAAAGACGGAGGTCGGTGTCGGCCGTCACGCGACGTTTTCCCAAGACAATCTGCCCGATACGCTGAGCCGGAATCCCAGTCTCTTTCGCAAGGCGATATTGAGAAATGCCCATGGGAACAAGAAACTCCTCTTTGAGAAGCTCACCAGGAGTCACCGGCGACAGCAAATCGGCCGAAGTCTCATCACTTGTGATAATCGACGATTTCGACATTCCAAGCCATCTCCTGTCTCCACTCAAAACAGACCCGATAGCGCTCGTTAACACGGATGCTATATTGACCGGCACGATCGCCCTTCAAAGCTTCCAGGCGGTTGCCCGGTGGAACGCGAAGATCATCAAGCGAAGCACAAACCTGCAGTTGGCGAATCTTCCTCAACGCAACACGCTCAAAGGGCACGAACCTCCTGACCCGCACACCCATGGCAAAGCGTTCGGTATCATCATCTTTATACGATGCAATCATAGTATCGCCTTACGTTAGTAACGTCAAACGTTTCTATAGACTTACATCTCTATTATATCGTACGTTTGTTCGTGTATTCTAGAACAAATAGTCCTTTGCGCCTTAGTCAAGCAAAAGCAATCGTTTGTAGACATCGAGGCCTTTGAGAAGGATTTCCTCGTCGAAGAGCATGCTATCGGTATGCAGAGCGCTTGTGGCATAGGCGGGACAGCCATCCGAATCACTCGGGTTGTCTTGGTCCTCTGGCACGCCCGTGCCCAGCAAGAAGAACACGCCCGGCAGATGGCGCTGATAGAACGCGAAATCCTCGGCGATTAGCAGCGGCTCGTCCACGAGTTGCAATTCGGGCAGAGCGGGCGCGATTCGGGCAAACAACTCAGGATCGTTATCGACCGGTGGATAGCCCTCGGCAAAATCGAGATCGTACGTGCAGCCCGTTGCGGTGCACGCCTCGTCGAGCACACGGCGCACGCCCTCGCGCGCACGGACGAACATGGCGTCCGTAAACACACGCAAGCTACCGGCAACATGGGCCTCCCCCGCCACCGCATTGCAGACGGTGCCTGCCTGCAGCAGGCCGAACTTGCCAATGCAGGGCTCATCGGCACCCAGCTCGTCCATCAGTTCGCGCTCGGCAACCAAGAACTTAGCAGCCGCCAGCGCCGCATCGTGCGACTCCTCGACCGGAACGCCATAGGTCTTAGCGATATGGATACTCGTTCCGTGAATATGGATATGAGTCTCGCTCGAGCGCGCCAGCAACGGACCGGAGCAGCTCGCCAACGTGCCGGCGGGCAGATCGGGCCACACATGGAAGCCGAAGATGCGATCCGCCCCGTAGCGCTCGAACATGCCGCTCTCGCACACCGTCTTGGCACCACCAGTCGTCTCCTCGGCCGGCTGAAACACAAAGAGCACATTGCGCTTAATGGCGCCCGACTGCTCACGGATCGTATGGTCGACAAAGGTTGCCGCCGCAAGCGCCATGGCCATGTGTCCATCATGGCCGCAAGCATGCATCTTGCCGGGATGCGTCGAGGCGAAATCCGCACCCGTCGCCTCCGCGATGGGCAGCGCATCCATATCGGCGCGAATTGCCGTGGCATGCGCGGCGCCCGTGCCAGCGTTGAAGAAAGCGCAGACGCAGCTGGGGCACGGATGGGTCACCTCGCAGGCGAGCGGTGCCAACACGCCCTCGATATAGGCGATAGTCTGCGGAAGATCGAAATCGAGCTCCGGAATGCGATGGAGATCACGGCGATAGCGACGGAGTTCTTGGAGCTCGGTCATAGAGAATCCCTTCGTGAGGCACATCTGTTGCAACTTATTGTGATACAGGATTGTGGCACACATGTTTCCAGCATATTGCTGCATTTTTTAAACGTTATATACGAATACTCTTGTTTGGTAAAGTGCAACGTGATAGGGTCTTTACCACTTGATAGAGGCGCGGGCACGAAGAGCCGCGGGCGAGCCGGCAGGCTTTGACCCCGTGGGGAGGCGAAACCCGCCGAACTGGGTTTTTCGGGCACGAACAACCTGGTGGGCCTGTGGGAAACACCCACAGGACTGTCTGCAGCAATGCGGGAGCGCTATCCGGACATTGGGTCCACGCTATGCGGATTCGATGCGCAGATGGCGCCGTCTGGATAGCGAGGTTTACGGGACATGGCATTGACCCCCAACGAGGCATATGCGGCCAAGCAGCCGTTTGTGGACAAGGAGACACTCGAGCATATCGTCAAGCAGTTCCCCACGCCGTTTCATCTATACGACGAGGCAGGCATCCGCCGCAACATGCAAGAAGTGCGCGACGCCTTTGCATGGAACCCGGGCTTTAAGGAATACTTTGCCGTCAAGGCCAACCCCAACCCGGCGCTCATCTCCATTCTCAACGAATACGGCTGCGGCTGCGATTGCTCGAGCTATACCGAGCTTATGATCGCCCGCTCACTGGGTATCACGGGACACGACATCATGTTCTCGTCCAACGACACGCCGGCTGCCGACTTTGAGCTCGCCGACAAGCTGGGTGCCATCGTCAACTTTGACGACATCAGCCACATCGAGTTCTTTGAGCGCGTTGCGGGGCCCATCCCCAAGACGGTCAGCTGCCGCTTTAATCCAGGCGGTCTGTTCCAGCTCTCCAACGGCATCATGGACAACCCGGGCGACTCCAAATATGGCATGACCACCGAGCAGCTCTTTGAGGCCTTCCGCATGCTCAAGGCCAAGGGCGCCGAGAATTTTGGCATCCATGCCTTCCTTGCCAGTAACACCGTCACTAACGACTACTATCCCAAACTCGCACGCATCCTCTTTAAACTTGCCGTGCGCCTGGAGCGCGAGACCGGCGCACATGTCGCCTTTATCAATCTGTCCGGCGGCGTCGGTATCCCCTATCTGCCCGAGCAGCAGGCCAACGATATTCACGCCATCGGCGAGGGAGTGCACGCGGCATACGACGAGATCCTGGTTCCCGCCGGCATGGGCGATGTGGCCATCTGCACCGAGATGGGCCGCTTTATGATGGGCCCCTACGGCTGTCTGGTCACCAAGGCCATCCACGAGAAGCAGATCTACAAGGACTATATCGGTGTCGATGCAAGCGCCGTCGATTTGATTCGCCCTGCCATGTATGGCGCCTACCACCACATTACGGTGATGGGTCAGCCGGGCGGCGCCGACAAGGCCACAGCGCCCGTCACGAA
Organism: uncultured Collinsella sp.; assembly: GCA_902475475.1. Lineage (GTDB taxonomy): Bacteria > Actinomycetota > Coriobacteriia > Coriobacteriales > Coriobacteriaceae > Collinsella. The sequence goes on along the minus strand of CABRZY010000092.1, from coordinate 536 downwards.
CACCTATGACATCACGGGCAATCTATGCGAGAACAATGACAAGTTCGCCATCGACCGTGAGCTTCCGCATATCGATATGGGCGACCTGCTCGTGATTCACGACACCGGCGCGCATGGCTACTCCATGGGCTACAACTACAACGGCCGTCTGCGCTCCGCCGAGGTGCTGCTGCGCCCCGACGGCTCGGCTGACCTTATCCGCCGCGCCGAGCGCCCGGGCGATTATTTTGCCACGCTCGACGTGCTGCCGTGCGGCCGTGAGCTGCTGGCCAAATCGCGTGCCGAAAGCGCTCGTCGTCGCGCTCAGGACGAGCGCCTGGCAGTCGCCGCCCAATGGAACAAACGCATCCAGATCGCGGACGCGAAGGAGAAAAACATGGACATCCGCAATCTCGAGGGCTCAATCGTCGCCCTCGTCACGCCGTTTAAAAAGGATGGCAGTGTCGACTTTGACGCACTCGAGCGCCTTATCGATTTCCACCTGCAAAACGGCACCGACGCCATCCTCACCCTGGGCACCACCGGCGAGAGCGCCA
>CABRZY010000091.1 GCA_902475475.1 uncultured Collinsella sp. | reverse complement strand
GTACGACCGTTGTCGGCCTCGAGGATGCAATACTCGTCCTTGAGCATCTCGTTGAGAATGGCTCGGTTCATCTCGGGGTCATCGACAATAAGCACCAAAGGCTTTTCGCTTTGGAAGGCTTCGATGGAATCGGCATCGGTCACGACCGTACCGGCTTTTGCCTTAGCGCGGCTCAATAACTGGACAGCGCGGCCAACGCCCTCATCGACCGTCTCGCCATGAATGCGAACGCCACCAACACATGCCGTCAAGCTCACGTACTCATGGCCCGGAACAATCGTGGCATGAACGGCATCGGACACCTGATGCAGGCGACGGGTGAAGTCATCGGAGGGAATATTGGGCATGACAACCACAAACTTGTCGCAGCCATAGCGTACGAGCTCGTCAGTCGAACGAATTCCGCTGCGTATGGCCGTCGCCACAGCACCGAGCGCAAGGTCGCCGGCATGACGGCCACACGTATCGTTGAAGACCCTAAAATCATCAAGGTCGATCACCGCAACGCCGGCATTCATGCGGGCACTACGGAGCTTTTCCTCGTAATATCGGCGATTGCGCACACTCGTCAGCACGTCGGTGTAGACGAGGTCCTCTTCTGCAGCCTCTTGCTCATCGATCGGACGCACCATTAGCAGGACGTGAGGCTCGCCTTCGACCTTTAGAGGACGCAGACGGGCGCGGTACTCAACGCCATCGTTGAGCAGCTGCTCCGTCACCTCATCGGAATCTGTCAAGACCTCAAGACTTGACTGACGCAGACAAGGGCACCGATTGCCAGCGAGCAGGCAGTTAGGCTCGCTCTTAATCTGATCGGCCGACAGCAAACGCACCACGGGGTAGGTCTTCGCGACGCGGGCGACCTCGGCGGCAGCCTCCTCGTCGGTTAGATTGACCTCGTGATTATTGAGCATATGGGGCCCTTTCTATCGTTATACACGGCAACGGTGCATATCAATTGGTACAAGGGTAACATCTAACAGCTGAAGGCAAACGCGCGATTATCGTTACATTTTTATGACCTGGCAAGCGGCGGTAATGGAGCCGCGGGCGCGCGGTTATGGGCGCATTCGTTAACAATGACGAAACGCTAACAGCCCCTCTCCCCGCAGGTCATCGAGCGTGCTAACGCTCCAAGACATCGCGAACGGCATTTGCCGCCGTAACGGGACGATCGCGCAGACCGTTATGCGCGCCCGGGATCGTCACAAGGGGGCAATCGAGATATTCGGCAGCCGCTCGCGTGCCAGCCTCGCGGGGCGTATCGATCGAGAGCTCGCCGAGAAGCACAGCCGACACCGCCTTTGACGCGCGGGCGCGCTCCCAGTCGGGAGCATATGTCATATTTGTTCCGTATTCATTGGCCATAAAGCAACGACCATTGCGCAGGGCATGTTTGGCTTCCGCTTCGGTCGTCCCAGGAGCCTCGGGGTCCAAGTCGCCGAGAGCTCCCAAGAAAAGCCGGAGCGCCCTTGAAACCTTTCCAGCCGCAATCATATCGAGCAAAATCGGAGCTGCGCCCATGCCGACGCCTTCGGCCGACACAGCCGGCTCATGCAGAATCGCACGGGCGACGAGATGGGGTTCGCTGCGAAGAAGCTCCAACGCCACCAACGTACCGGCGCTGTGCGCAAGCACATTTGTCGGAGCGCCAACGTGTTCGATCACGGCTTGCAGATCGGCGGCCTGAGCGGCAAGATCATAGCTGCCGTCTGCCGCTTCGCTGCTGCCACCACAGCCGCGGCGGTCGTAGGCAATTACGCGGTAGTTACGGCTGAGCTCACAAGCGATGCCGTCGAAAAATGTGCCGTCGACACAAGCGCCGTGCACGCACACCAAGGCAGGAGTATCAGGCGACACATCCGGGCCGGCATATTCGCGACAGGCAATCGTGGTGCCCGCATTCTCGACCGTAAAATCCATGTTGTGCCCCCATCATCAATGCTCATCCAGTTGCACGTCAGTGCGATTGGATGGACCCGCATTGCCTTGCGCCTTGTTAACAGATTAACTGTACCCGACCCGAGGCTTTTCATGGCACGGCATAATGAGCGACGTGAAAAAACGAAACTTGTAAAGCAAGGGCCCGCACCTTGCTTTGGAGCCGATGCTATGCTTAGGCACAATTGTCTTGAGGAGCATATGCCTATGTCTACGTTTTTGAATGCCAGCCCCATCTTTGGGCCCGTCCGCAGCCGTCGTCTGGGCCTTTCGCTCGGCGTCAATATGATGCCGGCCAGCGGCAAGATCTGCACGTTCGACTGCATCTACTGCGAAAACGGCCTCAACGCCGAGCGCCCCTGCCATGAGCCGTACAACACAGCTGCCGTGGTACTCGACGCGCTCGAGGCAAAGCTGCGCGAGATGGCAGCCGAGGGCGAGCTCCCCGATGTAATCACCTTCGCAGGCAACGGCGAGCCCACTGCCGCACCGGAGTTTCCGCAGGCCATCGCCGGCGCCGTCGCGCTTCGCGACGAGCTTGCCCCAAACTCCAAGATCGCCGTGCTCTCCAACGGCACGCGCGCCGACCGCCCCGAGGTGCACGACGCGCTCATGATGGTCGACGACAACATCCTCAAGCTCGACACGGTCGACCCGGCGTTTATCCAGCTGCTCGACCAGCCCGTTGGCCCCTACGATGTAGAGCACCAGGTCGAAACGTTCGCGAGCTTTTACGGTCACGTTATTATCCAGACGATCTTTTTGACCGGCGAGTATCAGGGCAAGCTCATCGACAACACCGGCGAGGAGTACGTTGCCCCCTGGCTCGCGGCGCTTGAGCGCATTCGCCCGCAAGAAGCGACCATCTACACGGTGGCTGGCTCGCAGCGCTCGAGCGCATTCGTCCGCAGGAGGCGACCATCTACACGGTGGCGCGCGAGACGCCGGTCGCCGGCCTTGCCAAAGCGGCGCCCGAAGTGCTCGACACGATCGCCACACGCGTGCGCGCCCTCGGCATCCCTTGCCAGGTGAGCTACTAGCAAAACCACGCAGCAGCTAGTGCCCGCCATCCCACTCCATCAGTTGCGGTGATATAGTTCCTGTTTATGCTGTTAAACCGCTTAAATCGGAACTATATCACCGCAACTTTTATGGACGCGTGAGTGGGCTATACTAGCTGCGGATGAAAGGAAGTTAGCCATGTATGACAAAGGACCCGTACCCGGCCGCAACGACGCCTGCTGGTGCGGCAGCGGCAAAAAATATAAGAAATGTCATGTCACAGCGCCTTCGACGAGCGCCTCGAGCGCCTGTGGGAGGAGGGCTGGGAGGTTCTGCCCCGCACGCTCTACAAGACGCCCGCCGACATCGAGGGCATCAAGCGCTCCGCCGCCATCAACGTGGGCGTGCTCGACTACGTAGGCGAGCACATCGCCGCGGGCATGACCACCAACCAGATTGACCAGATGATCTACGACTACACCGTCGAGCACGGTGGCACGCCGGCCGATCTCAACTACGAGGGCTACCCCAAGAGCGTGTGCACCTCGATCAATGATGTGGTCTGCCACGGTATCCCCTGTGATACGGACGTGCTGCACGAGGGCGACATCATCAACGTCGATTGCTCCACGATCCTGGACGGCTACTTTAGCGACTCGAGCCGCATGTTCTGCATCGGCGAGGTCTCGGCCGAGCGTCAGCGCCTGGTCGACGTCCTCGGCCGAGCGTCAGCGCCTGGTCGACGTCACTCGCGCCAGCGTGGAGGCGGGTCTGGCCGCCGTCAAGCCGTGGCTACCGCTGTCCGTGATGGCCGAGGCCGTGCAAAAGACGGTCGAGGACGCCGGTTATAGCGTGGTGCGCGAGTACGGCGGACACGGCATCGGCAAGGAGTTCCACGAGGACCCGTTTGTGGGCTTTACCACCGAGGCGCCCGATGTGGACACCATCATGGCTCCGGGCATGGTCTTTACCATCGAGCCCATGGTCAACGCCGGAGCGCCCGACATTAAGATTAGCAAGGGCGACGGCTGGTGCGTACGCACCAAGGACGGCAGTGATTCGGCCCAGTGCGAGGTACAGCTCGTGGTGACCGAGGATGGTTACGAACTGCTGAGCTGGTAGCCGTGGATGCGCCGGATGCCGACGGGCACGCCCGTCTTGCATTCGGCGTTTTATTTGAGCGTTTTGCCTGATAAAACTTGCCAAAATTAACCTGTCCCTTTTTGGCAGGTCGAGCGGAGAGGACTGCTTGTGAACATCCTGGTTTTGTTGCCTGTCAACGACCGTCATCGCGCAATTCTTGAGTCGAGCGCTCCGGGCGAGGACTTTATCTACACGAGCTCCGACGCCGCCACGCGCGAGCAGGTCGCCGATGCCGACGTGATCTTGGGCAACATCGACCCTGGCATGCTCACGGCATGCGAACATCTCCAGCTGTTGCAATTGCAGACCGCCGGCTATGACGACTACCTTGCCGCCGGCACCGTGCCGGCCGACGCCAAACTGTCTTGCTCGGTGGGCGCCTACGGCCAGGCCGTAAGCGAGCACATGTTTGCCATGGTGCTGTCTATGATGAAGCGTCTGCCCGGCTATCACGATCTGCAGCGTGAGCATCGCTGGAAGGATTTGGGGCCGGTTACCTCGCTCAAAAACGCCAACGTGCTGGTGCTGGGCGCGGGCGATATCGGCGGCCACTTTGCCACGCTCTGCCGTGGCATGGGTGCGCACGTCCGCGGCATCAAGCGCCATCCGCTCGTCTACCCCATTGTGTTTGAGGACATGGACGGCATGGATGCCCTGTCTGAGCGCTTGGCGGAGGCAGACGTCGTCGCATCTTTTATGCCGAGCACACCCGAGACCCGCGGCCTGGCGAACGTCGAGTTCTTCGCCGCGATGAAACCGGGCGCCTTCTTTGCCAACGGCGGCCGCGGCGACCTTGTGGTCGCCGACGACTTGGTTGCCGCCCTGGAGTCGGGGACTTGGTTGCCGCCCTGGAGTCGGAACATCTCGCCGGCGCCGCGGTCGACGTCACCGACCCCGAACCGTTGCCTGAGACAAGCCCCCTGTGGGATGCGCCTAACATGCTCATCACGCCGCACGTCTCCGGCTGGTTCCACCTGGCAGCCACGCTCAACAATGTGGTCGACATTGCCGCAGAGAATCTGCGTCACCTGCAAGCCGGCGAAACTTTACGTTGTTGGATCGAACACTAGAAGGACGTCAGGTAGTTTCTTGCGTCTACTACACTCATTGCTGCGACGGGTGCGTGTGAACAGAGTTTGGCATCGTTGGTGACCAGAAGGTCTGCCTTTGCGCGCATTGCTGCCGCAATGATTAAATCGTCTTCGTAATCGCTATGGAGCTTACGCTGCTTGCTCGCCATCCATATGTCACTCAGGTCGCAGGGTACCGGCGTGGCAAGTTGCGACAACACGTCGAGGCAATCCCATGCAAGTGATGTCGCCGCCACGGCGGCATCTTGGGATAGCGAGCCATGCTCGCGCCGATACCACGCCTTATGTTCGCTCGAAATCAAATAGAACAGATCTTTGGACGATGTCGCCGCATACAGCAAATCCACCTGCGCCGTGCATGCATCGCGTAAAAACTCAATCGCCACCGAACGACCACGTCGTGAGGGAATGAAGTAATCGAGCCACACGTTGGTGTCAACCAAGATGCGCCTTGGAGTCTCACTCATAGAGCCAGCTCATCTCCTCGCCGTAGCGATCCGCGTAGGCGTTCCGTTTGAGTTCTTCATCGCCCGAGGGCTGAGCCTTGACCATATCGATTCCCGACTCACGGCAAGCGGCAGCGAACAGCTTCGACCCCTGATCCATGAGCTCGAGCTTACGTTTAGCGGCCTTTTCGCGCTCGCGCTGTTCCGCCCGGGCACGACCGGGCGAAAGGATGTCCTGGAGCGCGCCGGGCCGATCAGCCAGCGACGCCGCAAGCCGCCAGAGCGCTCGCACCGCCTGGCTCGGCGTCATACCGGCCCTGGAGAGAGCGGCGTCCCCACTCCTTTTAAGATCGGCATCGAGACGTACGTTGATCTGAGCGGCTGTTGTGGTCATGACCTCTCCTTAATACTTTATAATCATCATAAAACTCTATGGTAGATACGTAAAGCATGTATAGCATTTATAAGCATTAGCCGTACTCTGTACACAAAAAGCCGCCGAGGCACACTGCACCTCGGCGGCTACGTATCACCGATCTAGTTCGGTTTCACCCTTTGCATTCGTCCAGATAAAACCTGCCAAAATGAACCTGTCCCTTTTTGGTAGGTTTTAGAGCTCCACGCTTTCGGCGCCGTTGATGGTTAGGTTGCGCTCGTAGAAGGCCGTAAGGGCGCGAATGGCGTACATCACGTCGCGTACGCCGCCGGTCTCGTAGCTTGAGTGCATGGCCAGCTGCGGCAGGCCCACGTCCACGGCATGCATGCTCGCCTGCATGTTCGACAGGTTGCCGAGCGTGGAGCCACCCGCCATATCGCTCTTGTTGGCGAAGGCCTGCGTGGGCACGTCGGCGTCATCGCAAATAGCCTGGAACACCGCGCGGCTAAAGGCATCGGTGCAGTAATGCTGGTTGGCGGCTTCCTTGATGACGATGCCGCCGTTGAGCACCACCTGGTTGCGGGCATCGCACTTCTCGGCGTGGTTGGGGTGCACGGCATGCGCGTTGTCGCAGCTCACGAGCATCGATGCGGCAAGGGCGCGATGATATGACTCGTCGTCAAAGCCCAGCGAGCCGTTAATGCGTCGCAGTGCATCGGCCAAGAACGTCGACATGGCACCCTGTTTGGTCTCGGAGCCAACCTCCTCGTTATCAAAGCAGCAGAAGACCGAAACGTCGTGCGCGTTCTCGGCACCCAAAAATGCCTGCAGCGAGGTGTAGGCGCAGGCCAGGTCATCGAGCTTGGGCGTCGAGATGAACTCGTCGGCCCAGCCCCAAATGCGCGCATCCTG
>CABRZY010000090.1 GCA_902475475.1 uncultured Collinsella sp. | reverse complement strand
CACATCGGTGCCGACCGACGACGGCAAGCCCGGTACGATCGGCGCGCCCACGCGTCGCTTTATCGACCATCTGGCCGCCATGGGCATGCGCTACTGGCAGGTTCTCCCCGTCAACCCCACGGACTTCTTCCGCTCCCCTTACGCCGGTCCTTCGGCCTTTGCAGGCAATATCGACCTGCTGCCCGAGAGCCACGAGGAGCTGGCAGCCGACTTTGAGACCTGGAAGGCCCGCGGAGGCGAGGATGCCGATCCGCTGTACACCGCGTTTAAGCATCGCAATGCCGATTGGCTCGAGAAGTACTGTGTCTATATGGCCGTTAAGAAGTACTTTGAGGGCGAGTCGCGCCACGATTGGCCGGCAGATGTCGCGCGCTACAACGAGCATCTGATCGACGACAAGCGCTTCCACAACGAGGCCGAGCTTCAGGCGTACATGCAGTACCGCTTTGACCTAGCTTGGTGCGAGCTCATGAACTATGCGCACAAGAAGGGCATCGAGGTCATCGGCGATATTCCTATGTACGTGTCCGACGATTCGGCAGACGCGTGGAGCGAACCTGAGAACTTCTGGCTGTCCGATACCGGCAAGGCGATTGAGATTTCGGGCGCGCCGCCCGACAACTTTGCGCCCGAGGGTCAGGTGTGGGGCAACCCGACGTTCCGCTGGGACCACATGAAGCAGAACGGCTATAGCTGGTGGATGGATCGCCTGCGCCGCGCGTTTTCGCTTTACGACCGCGTGCGCCTGGATCACTTCCTGGGATTCCACAGCTACTTTAGTATCCCCGCGGGCAAGGCTTGCGCCGAGGGCCGCTGGCTGGCGGGCCCGGGCAAGGATCTGTTCCAGACCGCCTACGACGAGCTGGGTCCGCTCAACTTTATCGCCGAGGACCTGGGCTATTTGACGCCCGGTGTTCGCGCCATGGCTTCGACCTGCGGTTTCCCCGGCATGGACGTGCTGGAGTTTAGCGACTACGACGTTCGTTGCGGCGTGCATCCCACGCCCGGCAAGATCCTGTACACCTCGACGCACGATACGTCGACGCTTGCCGGCTGGTGCACGCGTTCCTTTGCGGGCGGCGATGAACCGAGCGGTGTTGAGCTGGCGGCCAAGCTGATGAGCGACGCACTGGCAAGCGACGCTCCCCTGGTGATGATGCCGCTGCAGGATGTCCTGGGGCTTGGCGACGACGCGCGCATGAACGTTCCGGGCGTGGCCACGGGCAACTGGACCTGGCAGGCTGACGAGACGGACATTGCAGCCGCCGAGAACAAAACCGCACAGCTCCTGCGCAACAACCATAGATTCTGGGGCGAAGCGTGATAAAACCCCCGATATAGGGTACAGTTACAGACGTTTGAATTTATGCGGGCAGAGTAATCTGCCCGCTTTGTGCTGAAAAGGAAGTATTATGGCGCGCTACGATTACAAGTGCTCGAGCTGCGGCAACGTGTTTGAGGTTGAGCATCCCATGTCCGAGACTCCCGAGGTCGTGTGCCCCAGCTGCGGTGCCCCGGCGGCCAAGACGTTCTCGGCCAGCGGCATTAAATTTGAGGGAAGCGGTTTCTACAACACCGACCAGCGAAGCGGCGGCTCCAGCACCAGCGCCACAAGCGGCTGCTGCGCCAACTGCCCGCACAGCCACTAGGAACCAAACAGCCCCGCGACCGACATCGATCGCGGGGCCGCTTCTTTTGCTACCCAGGTTTCCTTATGAGTTGCGGTGAAATAAGGACTGTTTGGCGGGTAGAAGCCGATATTCAATCCCTATTTCACCGCAACTTAGTAGTTACTTGTGGACCAGTCTGGCGCAGAAGTGGCCGTCGTAGGAATCGGCGTTTACGGGGACGCTTTGGAAGAGGCCTCGATCGTTTTGGCGTACTGATACGAGCTTCTTGGCCTGATCGAACTCGGGGAGTTGCAGAATCTGTGCTTCGGAAAGCGGCGCCACGCTAAAGCCGGCACCCTCGGGAGAAGCAAGGAACGCGTCCACCACCTGTGTGTTCTCCTCGTCGAAGACCGAGCACGTCGCATAGATGAGCTCGCCGCCGGCAGCCACGCGCGCGGCAGCTTCCTTGAGCATCGTCAGCTGCAGTTTGGGCAGCTCAACCGTCACATCCTTTTCAGTCAGGCGCCACGGGATCTCGGGATGACGGCGCATGGTGCCGGTGCCCGAGCACGGTGCATCGATAAAAACCGTGTCGAACTTAACCGGCTCGCCAAGCATGGCATCAAAGGATGTGAGCACCTCATCAAGCTCGCAGGCATCACCCGAAACCGTACGAACGCCCTGAATACCGGCCTTATGCAGGCGAGCGAGATTCAGATCGCACTTGCGATCATGCAGATCGAGCGCCGTATGCTGACGCTCATAGCCCGCACGCTTAGCCTGGCACATCATCACATAGGTCTTGGTGCCACGACCGGCACCAATCTCAAGGCAGCTACCAGGGCGCGTGGCAGCTGTGGCGATAAGCTGCGCGTTGAGATCAGATGCCACCGCGGCAGCACGCTCAAACACACCCGAAGCAACGGTAACCTGGGCATCAACCGGGGCATGGCAGCCCGGGAAGACAGGCGCGACGAGCTGCGAGATATACGGATCGGGCTTGGTTGCAAAGGCGTTCTCATGCAGGGCCAGCGGCGCGGGGGCCAGATTACCGGCAAAGCTAAGCGCGCCCTCCGGTGTGTCAAACGAAGCCATAATACGAGCGCACAGCCACCGCGGCAGACCCATCAGGCGCGACAGACGAACCAAGCGTCGCTCAGACTCGTCTACATCGGACGCAGTGGCAAAGTCCTCAACGTTGTCCGCGACCTTATGCAGCACGGCATTGGCCAAACCGGCGGCAGACTTAGCTCCGCTGCGCACCAGCTCAACGCCCTGACTCACCGCAACGCGGGCAGGCGTATGCAGATAGAGCATCTCGAAGGCCGAGATACGAAGTGCCATGCGAACACGCGGCGCAACCTTTTTAGGCTTATCGAGAAACTGATCGAGCAGCTCGTCCAAAATACCCTGGGTAGCCGCAACGCCCAGTGCCAAACGAGCGGCAAAAGCGGAATCGCGCTGATCAATAGCCTTGGCCGATGCGCGAGAGGACAGCACGTCACGCGCATACATGCCGCGGCGATCGGCCTCCATTAGCACATCGAGCGCAAGTTTGCGCGCGGGAGACAGCTTGCTCATGACAAAACACCCCAGATAAGATCGGCGCCTTGCAGCCCAGCAGCCCAAGCAGAAGCGGCCATGGCACGCTTGCCATCGGGCTTAACCTCGAGCAGTTCAACCGCACCATCGGAAAGACCAAGGTAAACACGCTTGGCCTTAATGAGAACCTGACCCTCGCCAAGCGACACATCAACCGGCGCAGCATCGAGCACGCGCACGGTCTTGCCGGCAATCACGCAACGAGCAGGCGCGGTATCGGACGAAGCGAGCACATGACGCACGCAATCGAGCGCAGCCATCTGCGGATCCAGACGCATCTCCAGCTTGGAAATCTTGGCAGCATGAGTGACGAGCGACTCATCCTGCTCAGTCCACACGGCGGTGCCATCGGCAAGCGAAGGAAGCGTATCGGCAAGCAGTTTGCCGCCAAGCTCACCAAGCTCCATGGTCAGCGCCTCAGCATGCTTACCGGCAACCGAGGTGGAAGCCTGGGCGCAATAAGCGCCGGTATCCACGCCATGCCCAATACGCATAATGGAAACGCCAGCAACCTCATCACCAGCGAGAATCGCACGCTGAATAGGAGCAGCCCCACGCCAACGAGGCAGCAAGGACGCATGAACATTCACAATGCCGAGCGGTGCCATATGCAGCACGTCATCAGGCAAAATGCAACCATAAGCAGCCACACAGAAAATATCGGCTTGCGCAGCTTGGAGAGCCTCAACAACCTCGACCGTTATACGATTAGCCTCAACAACCGGCAACCCCAGCTCAAGCGCCTTAGCCTTAACAGGAGAAGGCTCGAGCTTCTTACCGCGCCCACGAACAGCATCAGGACGAGTAATTACGAGCGCAATATCATTGCCAGCCTCAACAAGCGAAGTCAGCGAAGGCACAGCAAAATCAGGCGTACCCATAAACACAATACGCATAAAGATCGTCTCCTCTCAACCAAAGCCGAGACGGCTACAAAGAACAGCGGAAAGCCAAGTACCAAGCCTATCCGCAAGAACAATTCAACAAGAACAAATATACCCAAAACCAAAGAAAGAGCCGCCATAAAAGCAGCTCTTTCAGTAAAGCACCTATCAGCGAGGACGCCCTTCCCTGGCCCGACGGCACCCGGGCGAACAGGAGCACGAAAACGCAGTCCCCTTCCGCCGCAGGGCTTAGGTTTTGCTCCACGCGCAGTTCCGCACGAGCCGAAGAGCACTTAATGTGCTCTTCGTGCGAGCAGGACTGTTTGAGCATGGAGCAAAACCTAAGCCCTGCGGCGGAAGGGGACGGTGGGACCTACTCCGTCTCACCCGGTCGAGCGCCGCGGGCCAGGGCGTCCTGGTACTCCTTGACTGCTTTGATCCTCTGCATGGGCTTCAGTCGCTCGAACATGGTGTTGCCGTGCAAGTGATCGATCTCGTGCTGCAGGCACACGCAGAACAGATCGCCCGAGGCCTCGTAGCGAATCAGGTTGGCATCCAGATCGTACGCCTCGACGACGACATGGTCGGGACGCTCGATCTCGCAGCTAATGCCTGGGATAGACAGACAGCCCTCGCTAAAGGGCACCAGATGGTCGCTCTGCTCAACAATGACGGGATTGATGAGCACGTATGGGTCGTAGTCGTTTTTGTCGCTGTAGTCGCAGTCGATGGTGACAAGCTGAATGAGCTCGCCGATCTGCGGGGCAGCCAGGCCGCAACCGCCGTTCTCGAACATCATCTTCTTCATCTTCTCGGCAAGCGCCTCGATCGCCGGGGTGATCTCCTCGATGACGGCGCACTCCTGGCGCAGACGAGGGTCGGGCGACAGTACGATTCCGTTGGCTTCCATGGCCATCCTTTCGAGTTGTTACATCAAATCATAGGCGTCGACGTCAACGCTCACGCTCACGCCGCGCACAGAGCCCACCTCTTTGAGACAGGCGTCGATATCATCAGAGACATGGTACCCCACGGGCGACTTCACAAGCAGATGGAAGCGGTAGCGGTCCTTGGCTCTCTCGATTACACACGAAGCCGGGCCCAGCACCTGCGGCACGGCACTCCCCGCCCGCAAAAAGTCGGGCGCGGCGGCATGCCAGCGGCGCTTGAGGAGCTTTGCGATGCGCCCGATGTAGTCCCGCGCGTCGTCTCGGTTCGCCGACCACACCAAGATGTTGACCAGGCGAACAAACGGCGGGTACAGCGCGTCGCGGCGCTGGTCCAGATCGTAGTCGGTAAAGATCGAACGGTCATGCTCAGCGACGGCGCGAATGACCGGGTCCTCGGGCAGGTAGGTCTGGATGATGACCTCGCCGGGCCGATCACCACGACCGGCACGGCCGGCGACTTGCTCCAGCAGATCGTAGGCGCGCTCCCCTGCGCGGAAGTCCGGCAGCTTGAGGGCAAAGTCGGCATTGACCACGCCCACGAGCGTGACCTCAGGAAAGTCGAGGCCCTTGGCGATCATCTGGGTGCCCAGCAGCACCGCGCAATCGGCGGCATCGAACTGCTCAAGCAGCTTTTTGTGCGCGCCCTTTCCGCGCGTGGAATCGGCATCCATGCGAATAATGGTGACGTCCTCGGGCAACATCTGGTGCAGTGCGTCCTCGATCTGCTGCGTACCCAGGCCCATTTTTGCCAGGTAGCGACTGCCACATTTGGGGCAACGGCTCGTGGGCGCGGGATACGGCTGCACGCGCCAAGACGAACCGCATGTGTGACACTGCAGCGTGTGCGTGCGCTCGTGATACGTAAGCGCGGTGGAGCAGTGGTTGCAGGTGGGGACGCAGCCGCACTCGCGGCACATCAGGAACGGCGCAAAGCCACGGCGGTTGTGCAACAGCACGGCCTTCTCACGGCGCTCGACCACACGCTCCAGGCCTTCCATCAGCGGTTTTGAGAACATAGAGCGGCTGCCGTGCGAGAACTCGCGGCGCAGGTCGGCAATGCGGACTGTCGGCAGTACGGCGTGTCCCGGGCGCTCGGGCATCTCGACGCGCGTCCAGGTGGCACCGTTATACGTGCCACGGCGGCAGCGGTCGAGGGCCTCGGCCGAGGGCGTGGCGGAGCCCAACACGAGCGGGCAGCGGTAGCGCCGCGCCATCTCGGCCGCCACTTCGCGCGCATGGTAGCGCGGGCTGGAACCCTGCTTGTAACTGGTCTCGTGCTCCTCGTCGATGATGATGAGGCCCAGATCGCTGAGCGGGCAAAAGAGTGCCGAACGCGCGCCGACGACAACGCGGGCGGCACCGCTGGCGACCATATCCCACTGGTCCAGGCGCTCGCCGGCCGAAAGGCGCGAGTGGAAGACCGCGACCGTCTCACCGAAGCGCGAGCGAAAGCGGCCGACGGTCTGGGCCGTCAGCGAGATCTCGGGCACGAGCACGCAGGCCGAGCGACCGGCCGCGAGAACGCGCTCGATAGCTGAGAGGTAGACCTCGGTTTTGCCGGAGCCCGTAACACCGTCCACGAGCACCACGTCGCCGTGCGCATCCAGGCGAGCGCGCTCAATCTGCGCGAGCGCCTGCTGCTGGCCGTTGGTAAGTGCGACCGGCGCTTTGCCACTCGCGGAGGACAGCGTGGTCTGCTCGCTGCAACCGCGCCAGGCACGGCGCTCCTCCACCACGACAACGCCGCGTTTTTCGAGCGCCTTGATGGTCGCCGACATGCTGTTGTAAAGCAGGTTGAGATCGCGCGTCGTGACCGGTCCGCACTGGAGCGCCTCGATGAGCTGGCGCTGGCGAACGGCGGTCTTGGGCGGTGTATAGTCGAAGCCCTCGGGCGTGAGCATGACCCAACGGTTTTGAATAGGCTTTCCACTTTGGTAACCGTGCCGCCG
>CABRZY010000089.1 GCA_902475475.1 uncultured Collinsella sp. | reverse complement strand
TTGCGCAGGACTGTAGAGCAGGAAACCTTATATCCGGCCCCTCCGTCCGGGGGCCGCGCCGTACCAGCTACAGCGTCATGTTTGGATCGGCGTCGACGTCGAACGGCGAGATTTCGCCTCGGTCGAATTTACGGCGGGCGACCTCCGCGATCATGGCGGCGTTATCGGTGCAGGCAGACAAGGGCGGCACCGTTACGCGAATCCCCTGACGCCCAAGCTTCTTGATCATCATCTCGCGCAGATGCGGGTTGGCCGAGACGCCGCCGCCGATGCAGTATTCCTTACATCCGGTAGCGTGCAATGCGTTTTTGGCCTTCTTGTACTGCACGTCAAAGACAGCTGCCTCAAACGAAGCTGCCAGATCGGGCAGGTGAATCGTGCGACCGGCCTTGGTCTCCTGTTCAATGTAGAGCGTCACAGCGGTTTTAAGGCCCGAAAGCGAGAAGCGATAGTCTCCTCTGCTGTTAAGCGCACGGGGGAAATCGATCGCCTTGGGGTTGCCCGTCTCGGCCAGCTTGGAAATGATGGGGCCACCGGGATAGCCCAGACCCAACGCCTTGGCTACCTTGTCGAAGGCCTCGCCCACAGCGTCGTCGAGCGTCTCACCGAGCACCTCGTAGTCGCCCCACGCCTTCACGTGCACGAGCATGGTGTGCCCACCCGAGACAAGCGTGAAGATAAACGGCGGTTTGAGGTCGGGCTGTGCCAGCAAGTTGGCAAACAGATGACCCTCAAGATGGTTGACGCACACGAGCGGCTTGCCGGCAGCGTAGGCAAAGCCCTTGGCGAAGGCGACGCCAATCACGAGCGCGCCCACCAGGCCCGGACCCTGCGTCACGCCCACGGCGGCAAGCTCACTTGGTGCAATGGCTCCGCCCGTAAGGCCCAGCGATGCTGCGGCATCCTCGAGCGCCGCATCCACGACACTCACAATCACCTCAACGTGCTTGCGCGAAGCGATCTCGGGCACCACGCCGCCAAAACGAGCATGGAAATCAATCTGTGTCGACACCTGGTTGGCCAGCATATTGCCATCCGCATCGATAATCGCCACGGCCGTCTCGTCGCAGGAGCTCTCGATAGCGAGCACTAGGCGGCGGCGTTCAATTTCGGCACGCTCCCCCTCGGAGCGCCCGGGCGCAGGCAGCGGCCATACGCGCTGCTCTGCCGCCGTCGGCTCGGGCGAAGCATTGTCGACCGGAAGCACGAGGGGCAGCGGAGCCGTCATGACGATGGCATCCTTGCCGGCACCATAGTAGCCGCGGCGCCGTCCTGCCTCGGTAAAGCCCAGAGCGTTATAAAGCGCGATCGCTCCCTCGTTGCCGTCCTCGACCTCGAGCGAAGCCGTGGTGCAGCCGAGCATCTGGGCATCATAGCTCACATGCGACAGCAGCTTGCGGGCAATGCCCTCACGGCGATGTGCCGGGTCGACGGCGACATCCAGAATCTGCACATCACCGTCCACGACCATACCGCCGGCAAGGCCCAGCAGCTTGCCGTCGTCGTGTGCCACCCACCAACTACGCGGCGCAGCGACGTCCTCGCCCAGTTCGGACAGGAACATGCCCGGCGTCCACGCCTCGTGTCCGGCACCTTCAAAGCAGGCAGCCTCTAGCGCGCTCGCGCCCTCGGCATCCGCCGCGCCCATGGGACGGAACTGCAGATGACGACCGGCGAGCTCATCGGCAACGCCCGTAATTTCGCTCTGCGCACTCTCGGCAAGACCAAGACGCTTGCGCTCGTTTTCCTCGGCATCCGAAAGGCGCGTGTAAATCGGCAGGACGCGAGCCGGATCGCCGTCACCCGCAGCGTGCGCGAGCAGCAAGCCCTCGCCCGAAGGCCACCACAGGTCGCGCTCCACGCAGCGAGCGGTCTCGTCCCCACCCAGCAGCTTGCCATAGCGCACGAGACCGTCACCGGTCAGCTGAACCTGGTCCCAGTCCGCCGCTTGGCGCCACTCATCGAGCGCCACGGCGGCCTTGACCACGTGTTCGCGCTCAAATTGACGCTCGGGACCCTCATCGACCAGCATATACAGCGCCGGATATACCTCACCGCGCATAGCATCGGCCAAGATACCAAGCTTGCCGCGCACGCCAGCCTTCCACGCCGTCCAAGCGCAAGCGTCGAGCGTCGACACGCCCAGCAGCGGAACATTGGCACCACGCGCGAGGCCCTTGGCAGTGGAGATGCCGATGCGCACACCCGTAAACGACCCCGGGCCGCGACCGACCACGTAGCAACCAACATCGCTGCGATCCAAACCGGCCTGAGCCAGCACGCCATCAACGGTATTCACGAGCTCAACGTTGGCGTGACGGCGACACATGTGGTCGCCACTCACGAGCTTCGTCTCGCCCGTCTGCCAATCAATCCAGCTTGCCGCACAGGCAAGCATGTCGGTCGAGGTATCGAGCGCCACCACCAGCGCGTTGTCGTTATGCAAGCTCATCTTGTACAGCCTTATCAATCAAATGGGAAAGCTCCATTGCGCGGTCACCGTGCGCCTCGAGCGTTATCGTTCGCACATCACTGTCGCCCTCATCACGCTTGAGCGTCACCGAAAGATACTCATCCGTCAGCTCGTCCTGGAATTGTTCGCCCCATTCCAGCAGGCAAGCACCCTCATAGCCCAGCACATCGAAAATGCCCGTATCCTCGAGCTCGTAGGCATGCTCCAGGCGGTATAGATCAAAGTGAAACAGCGGAATACGACCTTGATCGTGGACGGCCATGAGCGCAAACGTAGGGCTCGTAACCATATGCCCATCGCCCAGCCCGCGCGAGACGCCCTTGGTAAAGTGAGTTTTGCCCACTCCCAGGCCACCGGTCAGGATGAGCACATCGCCGTCCTCAAGGCACGGTGCAATTAGCTCACCAAAGTACTCCGTATCGGCAGCGCAAGTCGTTTTGTAAGTACCTACCCCCAGGCGCTCCAGGGACATATATGCTCCTTATTATTCCGAGGCGTCCTCTGGTGCGGGATGTCGCTCCAGATAGTCGCCCAGCATCTTAAAGTCTTCCTCCAGCAGCTCCTGCCATGCCGGATTGCGCAGCGCTGCTGCCGGATGGAAAGTGGGCATTACTACAAAATGCCCCATCTGGTGGAACCTGCCGCGCAGCTTAGTAATGCCAATCTCGGTCTTAAGCACAAAGTGCGTCGCGGGGTTGCCGAGCGTCACGATAATATCGGGCCAGATGCTTCGAATCTGCTCACGCAAAAACGGCGAGCATGCCAGCACTTCCTCGGGACGCGGATTGCGGTTTCCCGGCGGGCGGCACTTAAGCACGTTGGCAATGTAGACGTCTTCGCGTTTGAGCCCCGCCAGCGACAAAATGCCGTTAAGGTCTTCACCCGCCGCCCCCACAAAGGGTTCGCCCTGCAAATCCTCGTTGCGACCCGGCGCCTCACCAATAAACATCACACGAGCGCGGGGGTTTCCCACGCCAAACACGATATTGTGACGCGACTGGTAGAGCTGGCAGAGGTGACAATCACCCAGAACGGCCTCGATCTCCTCGAGTGCGACCTCACGTGGTGCCTGATGGGTATGGCCGGGGATGTGCATGACGCCCATGGCGACTCCTACACGTAGACCTTGTCGAGGCGCATGCCAAAGCCGCAGGCGACCTCGTAGTTAATCGTGCCGCGTAGGCGCGCCATCTCGTCCATAGTGATCTCGGCATCGCCATCGCGGCCGACAATAATCATCTCGTCACCATATTCGGCCTCGGGAATCTCGTGTGCCGGGTTGGACTGAATGGCGACCATAAACTGATCCATGCAGATATTGCCAACCTGATGCACGCGCTCGCCGCGATACAGCACATCCATACGATTGGAAAGCGTACGCGATAGGCCGTCGGCATAACCGATCGGCAGCGTGCAGATCTGAACGCGCGTACGCGGTACGCGGTAGGTAAAACCGTAACCCACGCCCTCACCCATCGCAGGGTGTGCCACGCGCGTCACGCGCGCATGGACGCTCATAACGGGATCAAGCTGCATCACGCGGCCACTCAGCTCGCACGGCTGCATGCCATACAAGCCAACGCCGGCGCGGATCATATCAAAATGCATCGAGGGGTCGAGCATCGAGGACGGCGTGTTGGCGCAGTGCACGATACCGCACTCAAAACCCGCATCCTTAATGGCCTGAACGGCCTCGGTAAAGCGCTGACACTGCAGCTTGTAGTCCCAGCCCGAAGGTTCATCGGCCGTGGCGAAGTGCGTAAATACGCCGTCGCACTGAATACCGCGATGGAAATTAATACCGCGGACAAAGTCGAGCACCTGCGTGTAATGTACGCCAATGCGGTTCATGCCCGTCTCGATGGCGAGATGATACTTGCCCACCTTGCCCGCCGCGACGGCACATTCGCCATACGCAAGAGCAAAGTCAGACGTATAGACCGAAGGCATGATATCAAACTCGAGCAACGTCGGAATGGCCTCGATAGGCGGCTCGCTTAGGATGAGGATGGGTTTCGTAATCCCGCCCTGTCGGAGCTCAACGCCCTCGTTAACTGTCGCCACGGCAAACATGTCGGCACCGGCCGAATACATGATCTTGGCGCACTCAACAGCTCCATGACCATAAGCATCGGCCTTGACCACGCAGCACAGGCGCTGACGTGGATTCAGCAAGTTCTTATAGGCCCTCGTGTTGCGACGGAGCGCCCCGCGGTCGATCTCGACCCAGGACCAGCGCGTCAAATCGGCTTTATTCATGATTAGTCATCCGACCCTTCGTCCATGATTCCCAGATCTTCGAGCGCATCCTTTGCCGCCAGCTCCATGGCAGGACCGATCAAGTCGATAAGATCGGTCGCGATAACGCTCTTCTCACCATACTCCGTCGCCGCGGCAAAACCGGCGTAGCTGTGAAGTGCGACGGCGTACGAATACAGCAACTCCCAACGATCCATCTCGTCGCGCATGGTGGCAAGCGTGCCGGCCAAAATACCCGCGAGAACATCACCCGAACCGGCAGTTGCCAGAGAAGCCGGACCCGAGAGCGGCAGCAGCACACGCTCAACGCCACAGATAGCCGTCGTCGGCCCCTTGGCAATGACCACCAGATTGTCAGAGCCTGCAGCCCAGACAACCTTCTGCGCGGCTGCAATCGCAGTACCAAGGTCGTTCACCTCGTCACCGGCAACCAGACGCGAAAGTTCACGATAGTGCGGCGTCATAACCAACGGCTGCTCGCGACGATACATCTCGGGATTACTATCAATACCGTCAATGGCAATCTTAGCAAGGCAGTTGAGTGCATCGGCGTCCAAGATAAGCGGCACATCAAGCTCGAGCAAGCCCGAAACCACCTGCATAGCGCCGGCAGATGTCGTCATACCGGGACCGCACAGTACACAGCTGTACTTCTTTGCAATCTCGCACACAGTCATGCGCGCAGCAGCGCCAAAGGAGCCGCGGGAATCAGACGGAATAGCAAAGACGGGAATCGAAGGAAGTGCCATGCGAATAAGATTGGCGCAGGCGTCAGGAGCCGCGACTGCCACGTAACCAGCACCCGCGCGAGCTGCAGACTTGGCCGCCATAATGGCAGCACCAGGATATTGCGCAGATCCGGCGACAATAAGCACAGAGCCACGGGAATACTTATCGATATTCGTAGGTAGTGGGGCAAAGTAATCAACTAAGTCACCGGGCTCGACAATCTCGGCGGCGTGGTCGACATCATCGATGACCTCGTCAAGACGGTCGTAAAGATTGCCGCAGATCAAATCGCCAGCATACTCAGGGCCATCAGCGCTATACAGACCAATCTTGGGCGCAATCATCGTCACCGTATGCTCGGCACGAATGCAGTCGTCATCAACAACGCCCGTCTCGGCATTCAGGCCCGAGGGGACATCAATGGATACGACACAGTCGGCGCATTCATTGACCGTAGGAATCCAGATGGAGAACGGCGCACGCAGATTTCCGTGGAAACCGGTACCAAAAATGGCATCGACAACAACATCGGCCTTATCGATCAAAACCTCGAGTTCGTCACGCGAGGGGCCGACGCAAACGTGCACATCGCGGCCGGCAGTACGACGAGCAACATGACGTGCCAGAGCAGCAGGAATCTCATCCGGCTCAACCGGAGAAACGATATCCACGTCCACACCCTTATGGCTCAGGATATCGGCGGCAACCCAACCGTCGCCGCCATTATTACCAAAACCGACCAGAACGAGAACCCGATCGGGATTGAGCTTCAAGACCTCGTTGGCGGCAAACTCACCCGCCAGCTCCATAAGCTCGGCCTTCGAAGTCCCTTCGCGTTCGATGATATCCTCGAGACGAACGACTTCTTCGGTACTCAAAACCGGTTTCATCTATGCTCCTAGCGTATCTTGCGAAGCATCGCCCAGGTGCTCCGTCAATGCTGAATTCTGCAGCTGCTCAAGCTCATCTAAAACAGAGCGAGCCTCTTTAAATGTCTGCGCTACGCGTTTCTTGGTGCTCACCCTTTCCTCTTTTGGCTTAGGCCGAGCATCTTCGGTAATCGCGATGGCATTCGCAACGGCCAAGTCTCCTGTAAGCGTAATGGAAAGAGCGACTTCAACAACACCCAGTTCTTGAGCGATCTCGAGAGCACGGCCCGAAAGCAGCGCCTTCGGTTTGCCGAGTTTATCACGCGTAACCGAAACATCCTTGCGACCCACGCCTTGACTAAAACCCGTGCCGAGAGCTTTAAGTACCGCCTCGCGCGAAGCAAAGCGGCTCGCATAGTGAGCAGCGGGACGCGATGATGCATCGCAATACGCACGCTCTTCTTCGGTAAACACACGCCGAGCAAACGACGGCGTCTTTTCAAGAATTGATTTCATGCGGGAAATCTCGACGATATCAACGCCGATACCAGCTTCAGCCATGTTCACCTCCATATTGCACAGACTAAGTTATTGTAGCCCGTTAACGGAAGATGCGACAAACGAGAGTCATAAAACACAGCGAGTTTGTTAGATCTGACTTAAACAAAAAAAGGGGGAGGCCGCGAGGCCTCCCCCTTCTCAGTTCAAGCATACGGCTCGGTGCCGGGAGGCCAG
>CABRZY010000088.1 GCA_902475475.1 uncultured Collinsella sp. | reverse complement strand
ACGCATCGTAATAACTTCGTAATGGCTCCACAACTAAGTGGAACTTGTTACATTTGAAATGTAAAACAAAGCCGTTCCCTGATGCCCAAGATCGCCTTGAAATGAGAAGGCATAGACCTTGGGGTCATGCCTTCGAAATTGAAAGGCGAGGTTGGGCATCAGGGGGCGGCGACTTTTACATTTCACCGCCTTGCAAGGAACACCAAGCACCTTGGGCATCCGTGGTCAGAATCACCGGACCGTCATTGGTAATGGCAACGGTGTTCTCGTAGTGCGCGGCGGGCAGGTGGTCGTTGGTGGTAACGATC
This sequence comes from uncultured Collinsella sp., assembly GCA_902475475.1. Taxonomy (GTDB): domain Bacteria; phylum Actinomycetota; class Coriobacteriia; order Coriobacteriales; family Coriobacteriaceae; genus Collinsella. The sequence continues at coordinate 6,786 of CABRZY010000088.1, read as the reverse complement.
CAACCATCGGAGCCTGTGCTCACATGATTGGAACCCATCGTAACCATCGGCTCGATGGCGATAACCATACCAGCCTGAAGGCGAACACCTCTCCCCTTCTTTCCATAATTTGGAACGTTGGGATCCTCGTGCATCACGCGACCAATACCATGCCCCACGTAATCGCGAAGCACGCCGTAACCGTGGGACTCGGCGAGGGACTGAACGGCATAGCCAACGTCCCCGATATGGTTACCGGGAACAGCCTGCTCGATGGCAGCCTTTAGGCAATCGCGCGTAACCTCGCAAAGGGCCTTGGCCTCGGGCGTGGGGGTGCCGACGAAAAACGTCCAGGCGTTATCGCCGACCCAACCGTCGAGAACGGCTCCCGTATCGATGGAGATGATATCGCCATCGCGCAGGATCATATCGGGGTTGGGAATACCGTGAACCACGGCATCGTTGATTGATGCGCAAATGGTTCCGGGGAACCCGCCGTAACCCTTAAAGGCCGGGGTGCCGCCATGCATGCGGATAATCTGCTCGGCAAGCTGATCGAGTTCGAAGGTCGACACGCCGGGGCGAACCATGGCTCCAACGTGGCGGAGCGCCATCTTAGATAGCGCTCCTGCCTTCTTCATCTGCTCAATTTGCGTTGCAGACTTAATCTTGATCATAGACCGAGAGCCTCTTTGACATCCCCGTACACGGTCTCGCGAGCCTGGTCACCGTTGACCGACTTGAGCAGACCCTGACCACGATAGTAGTCGACGAGCGGGCTCGTGGACTTCTCGTAGACGTCGAGACGGTTCTTGATGGTCTCGGGCTTGTCGTCGTCGCGCTGATACATCTCGCCGCCGCACTTAGGGCAGGTGACATCGGCAGCGGTGCCGGTGTAACCGCAGGCGCGGCAGGTGCGACGCGAAGACAGACGATCGATGATGACGTCGGGGGCCACATCGACCAGAAGGGCGCAGTCGATCTCGCGACCCATAGCGGAGAGCTCGGAATCGAGCGTCACAGCCTGGGCGGTGTTGCGCGGGAAGCCGTCGAGGATGAAGCCCTGCTGGGCGTCATCGGCGGCAAGGCGCTCCTTGACAAGGTCGATCACGAGCTGGTCGGGAACAAGCTCGCCAGCGTCCATGTACTTCTTAGCCTGAATACCAAGCTCGGTGCCACCCTTGACGGCAGCACGCAGCAGGTCGCCCGTGGAAATGTGAGCGACGCCAAACTCGGCGACGAGCTCCTGTGCGACGGTGCCCTTACCGGCACCCGGAGCTCCGAGCAATACGAGGTTCATGAGCAATCCTCCTCTAGCCTATTTAAAGAATCCATCGTAATCATACATCTTGATCTGGCCTTCGAGCTTATCGACCGTGTCGAGCACGACGCCGACCATGATGAGGATGGACGTGCCGCCAAACGCCTGGATCAGATGGTTACCCGTGAAGGAGAAGATGATCGAAGGCACGATGGCGATGAGCGCCAAAAAGACAGCGCTGGGAAGCGTGATCTTGTTGAGCGCGTTCTTGATGTAGGCCGCGGTAGCCCTACCCGGACGGACGCCCGGAATAAAGCCGCCCTGCTTCTTAAGGTTGTCGGCCGTGTCATCGGGGTTGAACACCATGGAGGTGTAGAAGTACGCGAAGAACACGATGAGGACAACGTTAAGCACCCAGTTGAGCCAACCGGTCGAAAGCGCAGAGGCAACTGCCTGGATCCAGCCGATGCCGGGGAAGAACACGGCAATCTGGGCCGGGAAGTACAGCAGCGCCGAAGCGAAGATGATCGGCACGACACCCGCGGTGTTGACCTTGATGGGCAGGTAGGTGGTCTGGCCACCCATCATGCGACGGCCCACGACGCGCTTAGCGTAGGAGACCGGGATGCGGCGCTGGCCGCGCTCAAGGAAAACAATCAGCGGGATAACCAGCAGGATGATGGCGCAGATGATCACCATGGTGATGATGCCACCGGCATTGCCCTCGGTGCTGGAGAAGATCGCCTGCGGCAGGCCGGCCATGATGTTCGCGAAGATGATCAGCGACATGCCATTGCCGATACCGCGCTGGGTGATGAGCTCACCAATCCACATGATCAGCATGGCGCCCGCGGTGAGCGTGCCGACGATCATGAGGTCGAAGATGATCTCGGGAGCGCCGGCGCCAGTAAAGCTGATGCCGAAGCTCTTAAAGAGGAAGAGGTAACCCACGGAGTTGAGGATTGCCAGAGCCAGGGTGAGGTAACGCGAATACTGCGTAATCTTGGTCTGACCGACCTCGCCCTCGCGGGCAAGCTCATGCAGGGAAGGCACAACGGCCTGGAGCATCTGGAGGATGATCGAGCTGGTGATGTAAGGCATGATGCCCAGGGAGAACACCGAAACATAGCTCAACGCGCCACCAGAGAAAAGATTCAGGAGGGCCATAGCACCTGCGGCGACCGAATTGTTATCGGTCGAGAAAAGGCCCAGCATCCCCTGGAAGGGAATGCCGGGCACAGGAACGTGCGCACCAATGCGGTACACGACGAGCATAGCTATGGTAAAAAGAATCTTTTCGCGCAATTCTTTGATGCGGAAAGCATTCTTAAGACCATTTAGCACGGCAGCTCGACCTTTCCGCCGGCGGCCTCGATCTTGGCCTGCGCAGAAGCGCTGACCTTGTCGACCTTGACCGTGAACTTCTTGGTGAGCTCACCATTGCCGAGCACCTTGACGGGCTCGAACTCGCTCTTGGTGATACGAGCGGCCTTAAGAGCGGCACCGTCGATCACAGCGCCGTCCTCGAACTTGCGCTCGAGACGCTCAACGTTAACGGCGGTGTACTCGATACGACGGGGGTTGCGGAAGCCCGGAAGCTTGGGCAGGCGCATAGCCAGCGGAGTCTGGCCACCCTCGAAGCCGGCACCCTTGGTGCCGCCAGAGCGGGAACCCTGGCCCTTCTGACCGCGGCCAGAAGTGGTGCCGTGACCCGAAGAATTGCCACGGCCGACGCGCTTGCGGTTCTTGGTGGAACCGGGCGCGGGAGTAAGATCGTGAAGCTGCATTTGCTACTCCTCTACAATCTCGACAAGGTGCTTGACCTTGAAGATCATGCCGCGGACGGACTCGTTGTCAGCAATCTCGCGAACCTCGCGGATCCTGTGGAGACCGAGGGCACGGACAGTACGGACCTGGTCCTGCTTGCAACCATTGGTGCTGCGGACCTGCTTGATCTTGATGGTGTCAGCCATGCTTAGTTCTCCTTACCGACGAACATCTCGGAGACCGTCAGGCCACGGCGAGCCGCGACGTCCTCAGGGCTGGAGAGCTCCTTGAGGCCCTCGACGGCAGCCTTGATGATGTTGAGGCCGTTGTCGGTACCGAGGGACTTGGACAGGACGTTCTTGATGCCAGCAAGCTCGAAGAGGGGACGCACAGCGCCGCCGGCGATAACGCCCGTACCCTCGACAGCGGGCTTGATGATGATGCGACCGGCACCAAAGTGGCCGAGAACCTCGTGTGGGATGGTGCCCTGCTCGGTCACCGGCACGTGGAACATGTTCTTCTTGGCATCGAGAGACGCCTTGGAGATGGCCATGGGCACCTCAGCGGACTTGCCCATGCCAACGCCGACGTTGCCCTTGCCGTCGCCAACGACGACGAGAGCGACGAGGCTCATGCGACGACCACCCTTGACGGTCTTCGACACGCGGTTGATGTAAACGACGCGCTCCTCGAACTCGGAGGCCTCGCGCTGCTGCTTCTGATTACGAGCCATGTGCTACATACCTCCTAGAACTCGAGACCGGCGGCACGAGCACCGTCGGCGAGGGCCTTGACGCGGCCATGGTAGATACGGCCACCGCGATCGAAGGCGACCTTGGTGATGCCGGCCTCGATGGCGCGCTTGCCAACGAGCTGACCGACCTTCTCCGCAGCCTCCTTGTTCGAGGTGTGGGTGCCCTTGAACTCGGCCTCGAGGGTCGAGGCAGAGACGAGCGTCAGGCTGGAGCCCTTGCTGTCGTCGATGATCTGGGCATAGATGTTGGCGTTAGTACGGGTCACGCGAAGACGCGGACGCTCGGAGGTACCCGAGACCTTGCCGCGAACACGACGCTGACGACGCTTGAGGCCTTCCAGCTTCGCCTTATGCTTGTTCATACGTAAACTCCTAAAAAGGTTGATCTTGCCAGCACCTGACGGGGTGCTGGTCTTATGCGAGTGAGTCGGTTACGACTACTTGGCGGCCTTACCCAGCTTGCGGCGGATGTGCTCGCCAACGTAGTGGATACCCTTGCCCTTGTAAGGCTCGGGAGGACGATGGCCGCGGATCTCAGCGGCGATCTGACCGACCTGCTGCTTGTTGATACCCTTGACGTTCACGTGGGTGTTGTCGGGAACCTCGAAGGTGATGCCCTCGGGAGCCTCGACGATCACGGGGTGCGAGAAGCCCAGGGAGAACTCGAGGTTCTTGCCCTTCTGCTGCACGCGGTAACCGACGCCGGCGAGCTCGAGCTTCTTCTCGAAGCCCTCGGAAACGCCAACAACCATGTTGTGGATGAGGGCGCGGGTGAGGCCGTGGCGGGCACGGGTCTCACGCTCGTCGTCGGGACGGGAAACGGTGAGGACGTTGTCCTCGACGTTGATAGCGAGCTTCTCAAAGACATCGAGCTCGAGCTGGCCCTTGGGGCCCTTGACGACAACGTTGTTGCCGTTGACTGCCACTTCGACTCCGGCGGGAATCTGGACAGGCTTATTACCGATACGAGACACGGTGATCTCCTTTCCTTCTACCTACCGAGCGAATTACCAGACGTAAGCGATGATCTCGCCGCCGACGTTGTGCTTGCGAGCATCGCGGTCGGTCATGACGCCATGGCTGGTGGAAATAATGGCGGTACCAAGGCCACCGCGGACGCGGGGCATGTCGGCAACGCCGGTGTACTTACGCAGGCCCGGCTTGGAAATGCGGCGGATGCCGTTGATGACCTTAGCCTTCTTGGGACCATACTTAAGCGTGATGTGCAGAGTCTTCTGGGGAACGGTGTCCTCGACATCGTAGCCCTCGATGTAGCCCTCCTCGTGCAGAACACGAGCGATCTCGACGAGCTTCTTGCTGCTCGGCATGGAGACCGTGGCCTTGTTCACAGAGTTAGCGTTACGGATGCGCGTAAGCATATCTGCGATCGGGTCTGTAAGGTTCATACAGATTCTCCTTCGTTCTTGATGAACACGTGCTCTTGGTTCTTCGCCGCCCTTAACGGCAAAGCCTTTTTAGCGCGTTTTCCCTGTTCCAAACTGATGCTTGAAACGCTGGTAGTGACTTACCAGCTGGCCTTCTTAACGCCGGGAAGCTCGCCCTTGAGTGCAAGCTCGCGGAAGCAGACACGGCACAGGCCGAACTTGCGGTACACAGAGTGCGGACGGCCGCAGCGCTGGCAGCGCGTGTACTCACGAGTAGAGAACTTCTGCTTGCGATTGCACTTGACGATCATCGATGTCTTAGCCACTTATATCCTCCTCACATAGAGTATTGTTCGCCCCAAGCGCCGCCCCCTTGTGGGAACGGCGCTTATAGGGCAGGTGAACCTATTTCTTGAACGGGAAACCGAAGGCGTCCAGAAGGGCCTTGGCCTCCTCATCGGTGTTGGCGGTGGTCACGAAAGTGATGTCCATACCACGCTGGTGATCGACGGAGTCGAAGTCGATCTCGGGGAAGATGAGCTGCTCGGTGACGCCCATGGAGAAGTTACCACGGCCGTCGAAGCTCTTGGCGGAGATGCCGCGGAAGTCGCGGATACGGGGAATCGCGACGGAGGTCAGACGATCGAAGAACTCCCACATACGGTCGCCACGCAGGGTAACCTTGCAGCCGATCGGCATACCAGCGCGCAGGCGGAAGGTAGCGATGGACTTGCGGGCACGGGTGATCATCGGCTGCTGGCCGGTGATGGCGCGCAGGTCGCGCACGGCACCGTCGATGGCCTTGGAATCGGTAGCGGCCTCGCCGACACCCATGTTCACGACGATCTTCTCAAACTTGGGGATCATCATGACGTTCTCGTACTGGAACTTGTCCTGAAGCTGCTGCTTGACCTCGTTGTTGTACTTGGTCTTCAGACGCGGCACATACTTCTCTTCTGCCATTGTTCACTCCTTCTTGGGGTTTTAAGCACGGGGCGTGGCCACGATGGGTTGTCCTCGTGCCTCCTGGCTGCATCCGCGCCGCTCATGGCATTTTGCGGTTTGGACTCGACGCAGCAGGAGCCGACAAAACAATCGGTACTATACGCGCATCGGGAGCGTATTTCCAGAAAAACCTCGTCTGCCTGCACAACTCCACAACTCCCCCGCACATATGGGTCCTAGGGGACCGAAATGGCAGTTGCGGTGAAATAGTTCCTGGCTGACCGCCCGCCGGGCTTATCTAGGGACTATTTCACCGCAACTCATATATGGGGATGCGACTAGCGCTTGCGGGGGACGAGCTTGGTGCGGCGCAGGTGAATCATCTCGGCGGCGATGGAGATGGCGATCTCCTCGGGGTCCTCGGCCTCGATGGCGACTCCGATCGGCAGGTGCAACCCGTCGATCTGTTCCTGCGTAAAGCCCTCCTGCTCCAGGCGGGCGCGCACAAAGGCCGTCTTGCGACGCGAGCCCAGGCAACCCAGATAGGCTGGCTTGGCACGCATGGCCTGAATCACCACGTCGATATCGGACTTGTGACCCGCCGTGGCGACGACCACCAGGTCGCGCGGGCCGATGGGGCACTGCTTGCCCAGGTTCTTGTAGTCGACGAACACTGACGCCCGAATGTGTGCCCG
>CABRZY010000087.1 GCA_902475475.1 uncultured Collinsella sp. | reverse complement strand
TTGGGGCGGCACGTTTTGTTTGGGGCGGCACGTTTTTGTTATAAGGCGATCCTGCTTAGACGAGCTTGCACTTCTGGAATGATCTTCTCGAACATTACCTCCGCCTCGGGAAAACCCTCTTCTTTGAGACCGCGCGCCGCGTCTCTTAGCGCGTCTGGAACCTCATTGCAGGTATCAGCAATCATTCCGGCGACAATTCCCCCGGGCAAACCCGCCTCAATCATTTGGCTCATCACCGACCCACGCGTTACGTCGTCAATCTTGCGGCTCCCACCAAACGAGACGCCCATCTCACGAACGAGACTGGGGTAAACCGTTGTGCACAGCACGTCATAGAGCGGCGCCAACCTCACCTGCTTCCAACTTTCGTCCCATACGAGCGACCAGTTCTTTAGATGGTTATCGCAGTTACCTACGGCATAGTCGAACAGCTGGTTATAGCCGACAAGGAACCTGTCCTCCATTTGATTCGTCGACGCCCTTCGCACCGCATCGACGATAAGCCTCAGGTAATTGACACCCGTCGGCTCATATTTAAGCTCACGCGAGATACCCTTGGCCTGACAAACATCTTCCTGGTGCAAACGGTACGGAATTGGCAATCCGTCAACCGAGCGTCCAGCATCAGGCGTTACTCGGTCAAATCGCTTCACGGCGATAATTGGCTCGGCATCCTCAACTCGGACAAGAAAACACTCTTCGGCCGATAGGTCCATCAGAGAGGCGGCTCTCACGCACATCGCTTCGCACACCGTCTCACCCGGGAACGTTTTCGATCCCGCCTTGAGAATGTGCGTGGATGGGGCCGCTCCATGAGGCAGGTACCATCCGCCACATGGGTCATCGCCCGTATGGTAGAGACCGACCTTCGCCTGAGCACCTGCAAGGGAGATTCGACTCTCTAGCGCTAAATCAAAAGCAACCTCCGCCGGCGCGTATGCCAGCCCGCTTAGCCGTTTCTCACCTATCTCTTCATAGCCCATTTCGAGACTGTCGGCCGAAGGCTCTCGCGTCAAAACCAGAGCGCCGACAGGTTCATCGCGGACTAAATCGAGCACCTTGAAGTAATCTCCGCGTTCCGCTCGCGCCCTTTTCTCAAGGTCCCTGTTGAGCTGCCCCTCCGGAATGATGCCAGAGAAAAAGGAGCCCGTTGCGTCCGGACTAAATGTCTCGGCCGACAACGGCAGCGAGATCGAAATCGGTGCCGCATCACCGCTCTCGAGATATTTGGGGCTATAGGTGAATGCCGGAAACCCCGCATGTTCCTCCAATATGCCAACCAGCTGGTAAGACCCATTAAACTCACGGTGAACGAACAGCGTGCCATCCATTACTTCCCCCTCACCTTCAGAATAAAATCAATATCCACGATGGAGGCGTAATCGAAAATGACACCAATTTCGACCGTTGTCCGCCCCCGTTCGATATCACCAATCACACGAAGGCTGCGACCCGTCATAGTCGCGACGTCACGTTGAGTCAAACCGAGCTCACGCCTTCTGAGCCTAAGGGCCTTCCCTATCTCGGCGGGATCGAAAACCGTGCGCTCCGAGAAAGCGACTTCCGACGGTTTGAGCCTGATGCGCCCATCCAGCTTTTTAATCGTTGTCACCGTTCTCATGACGCCTCCAGCTATATTCCTGTCCGTGAACATAGTATAAAACTGTAGCACTATATTCATGTACGGGAATATAGTGTTGACTACATTAGCAATGTTCCCGTTCAGGAATATAGCTGCCGAAAAGCCTGATTTCTTCTTAAATGGGAAGATCCTGAACGGCTACGCCATACGACCCGACTACTCAGAGTATTGGAACTTGTTGGTCGAGAAGGCAAATGTTACGACAAAGCCTTCGCCGGAGTCGGATGCCGCGGTGACGTCGATGCCCATCTTGGAGCACAGGCGTGCCACCAGATAGAGGCCGATGCCCGTTGCGCGCTTGGTGGTGCGGCCGTTGTCGCCAGTAAAACCCTTCTCGAACACACGGGGCAGGTCGGCCGCGCTCACGCCACAGCCGTTGTCGGCAACGGTGAGCTCAATGCGCTCGCTCGCCAAGCCCTCGTCCAGCAACGCGCCCGAAAAAGCGATCTTCGCGCCGTCCTCACGCGCGTATTTAATGCTGTTCTGAATGAGCTGGCCCAGAATAAACTCGAGCCATTTCTCGTCGGTAAAGACCTCGAAGTCGAGGTTCTCGCACACCGGAGCCACGTGCGCCGCGATGAGCTCGCGTGCGTTGGCCTTAATCGCGCCCGTCACCAAGGTCTTGAGATCCCAGCGGCGAATCAGGTAGTCGCGCTCCACGACTTCCGAGCGTGCGTAGTACAGCGCCTGGTCGATATAGCGCTCCACGCGAGCCAACTCACGGCCCAGGTCATCCACGCGCGACAGATCGTCTTCGCTGCCGTCCAGGTTTTCCAAAATTAGATGGGCTGCCGCCAGGGGCAGCTTGGCCTCGTGGACCCAGCTCTCGATATAGTCGCGATAATCATCGGTCTGGCGCCGGCCTTCGGCAACCTCGTCGCAGGCAGCTTTGCCCACCCGGCGCAAGACCTCGTACTCAAGCTCGCCCTCGGCATAGGTCGGGCATTGCACCATCTCCTGCACCCATGCGGGACTCTCGAGTTCCTCTGCCGCGCGCTCCAACTGACGCAGAAAACGGCGACGGCGAGCGTACTCGATCACGATGCCGAGCATACCGAAAATAAAGGACACGCCAACCGCCACGACCACGATAGAAACGGGTGCGCCGGCGACCGTCAGCACAAAGCAGCTCAGCAGCACGCCGCAGGTCCACACGGCGACGGGAAGCAGCGCATCTTTAAAGAACTTGCCAAACGACATAGCCGGCCCCTAGACCGAATAGCCTTGGCCGCGGTGCGTCGTCAAATACCCCTTGATGCCGATTTTTTCGAGCGTGGTGCGCAGGCGGTTGATGTTGACGGTAAGCGTGTTGTCGTCCACGAAGGCGTCGGAGTCCCACAGGTCCTGCATGATGGCCGGACGCGAGACGATCTTGCCCGCGCGACCCAAGAGCAGCGAAAGGATACGCAGCTCGTTTTTGGTGAGCTCGGTACTGTCGCCGGTTGCCGTATTGGTGACCATGGAGCGGGCGAGGTCGAGCTCCAATCCCTTGTGGACGAGCGTGCTGCGCTCGCCTGCCGCCGCGGTGCGACGCAGCAAGGCATTGATGCGCGCCACGAGCACACGCGCGCTATAGGGCTTGGGAACAAAGTCGTCCGCGCCGAGCGTCATGGCCATGACCTCGTCGATCTCGGTCGTACGCGACGTGAGGACGATGATGGGAACCTCGGATTCGCGGCGAACCTCGTGGCAGATATGCTGGCCGTCTTTGACAGGGAGCGTGAGGTCGAGCAGCACCAGGTCGGGCGCGGCAGCAAGAATATCGCGCGAGACGTGCTCGAACGATTCGCAGGCCTCGACCTCAAAACCGGCACGCGCCAAAATGTCGGCGAGCTCGCGACGGATGGGCTCGTCGTCCTCAACGATATAGATCAGCGCCATGGATTCCGCTCCCCTCTTGGTTGTCTTGCCACCATTATGGCCGCGAAACTGCAGGTGTGCACCGCGCGCGGTACCAAGGTGACAGAACTGTTCGCGAGCGGGGGCGTTTTGTCCGCCTCGCACTCGCAGCGGTGGCGGGGACCAAAATGATTCTTTAATCCCCGTCCCAGAAAAATCATTTAGCGGCGAGCACGGAGCTTTTCGTAGCCTTCGGCGAAGAAGGCGACCGTGGCGGCGTCGGCCTCGGCGGCATCCGTCTCGGTGGCAGGGACCACGCCGTGCTCGTCGCTCACCAGGAACAGCGCGCCCTTGAGCTGAGCGGGGATGTCTACGCGCGTAACCGGGATACCCTTGGTCTGGGCCAGCTGTTCGATGAGCGTCGCCGTGCCGCACAGGCACTCGTCCGCCGGCGCCACAAAGGCCAGCTCACCGTCGTTGACGGCAGCGAGCAGCTCGGGCGCCACGCCGGTCTCGTCGGCTTCGGAGCGAGCCTCGGCAGAACGGGCACGCAGCGCCTTGGCCGACGTGTCGGCCAGCGGCTCGTACTCCCCCACCGTCATGGCGGCGTTGCCGTTAACGTCGATCACTAGCATGAGCACACCGTCGTGGGCGGTGTAATCGCCCTCGGCAAGTGACCACTCAACGTGCTGCTTGGCCCAACTGAGCATGTTATGGGTAAGCGGCTCGCCCTGCACCAGACGCTCGGACAGTGCGCGGATGTGACGGTTGAGCATGGGCACCTTTTTGTTGGACATACGCCAACGGCAGACAAGCGCGGGCTTGTCGAGCGTGAACTTCTCGACCGCCTCCTGATTGGCGCAAAAATCCTCGTACGCACGCTGATCCTCGGCATTGCCAAACAGTTCGGCATCATCAATCTGGGGCATGGTTGTACCTTTCGTGTTAGTCATTCCGTCCTCTTATACCAAAAAGACGGCCCTCCAAACGGAGCGACCGTCTTTTGCGGAGATTATTTTGTCCCGAGGCAAAACTTAGTGACGGAAATGCCTGGCACCGGTGAAGACCATAGCGATATTGTGTTCGTTGCAGGCCTGGATGCTCTCGTCGTCGCGCTTGGAGCCGCCGGGCTGAATGATGCAGGTCACACCATGCGCGGCAAGCACGTCGACGTTGTCGCGGAACGGGAAGAATGCGTCGCTTGCGCAGGCAAAGCCGCCCTTCTCCACGCCCTCGCGCTCGCAGAAGTCCTCGGCACGCTCGCAGGCCAGCAGCGCAGAATCCACACGGTTGGGCTGACCCGGGCCCATGCCAATGCCGGCCTTGCCCTTGGAGACCAGGATGGCGTTGGACTTAACGCCCTTGCAGACCTTCCAGGCAAACTCGAGCTCGGCCATCTCGGCGTCGGTGGGCTTGCGGTCGGTGGGGAACGTAAAGGTCGCGGGATCCTCGGTCACGTGGTCGACCTCCTGCACCAGCATGCCGCCGTCGACGGAGCGCAGCTCCACCTGGGCGCCGTGGTCTACGCCGCCGGTAGCCAGCACGCGCAGGTTGGGGCGCTTAGCCATGCGCTCGAGCGCCTCATCGGTATAGCTCGGGGCGATGATGACCTCGACGAACTGCTTGTTCTGATCGGCAAAGTGCTCAACCAGATCAAAGGGAACCTCGCGGTTGCAGGCGATGATGCCGCCAAAGGCGCTCTTGGGATCGCAGGCGAAGGCGCGGTCGTAGGCGGCCGTGATGTCCTCGGCAACGGCAGAGCCGCAGGGGTTCTGGTGCTTGAGGATTACGCAGGCCGGCTCGTCGAACTCGCGGACCAGGTTCCAAGCGGCGTCGGCATCCAGATAGTTGTTGTAGCTGAGCGGCTTGCCCTGGATCTGCTCGGAGCCCACGAGCGGGAACTGCGAGCTCGCGGTGTTCTCGCAGCCCTCGGCAAAGCGGTAGACCGTAGCCTTCTGCTGAGGATTCTCGCCATAGCGCAGGTCGTCGACCTTCTCCAGCGAGATCTCGAGCTTGGCAGAGGTGTCCGCCACGTCGCTTGCCTGGGCGGCAAGCCAACGGGAGATAGCCGTGTCGTAGGCGGCGGTGGTCTGGTAGACCTTCACCTGCAGGCGACGACGGGTGGAAAGCGTGGTGCAGCCACCGGTCTCGCGCATCTCGGCCAGGACGGCATCATAGTCGGCCGGGTCGGAGATGACGGTAACGCTCGCGGCGTTCTTGGCGGCAGAGCGCAGCATAGAGGGGCCACCGATGTCGATGTGCTCAATGGCATCCGCGAAGGTGACTTCGGGGTTAGCGACGGTCTTCTCGAACTCGTACAGGTTGACGACGACCAGGTCAATCAGCTTAATGCCGTGCTGAGCGGCCTCCTGCATGTGCTGCTCGGAATCGCGACGGGCAAGCAGCGCGCCGTGAACCTTGGGATGCAGCGTCTTGACGCGGCCGTCCATCATCTCGGGATAGCCCGTGAACTCCTCGATGGGGGTTACGGGAACGCCCGCGTCCTCGATGGCACGAGCCGTGCCGCCCGTAGAGATGATCTCGACGCCAAAGTCGTCAACCAGCGTCCGTGCGAAATCGACGACGCCCGTCTTATCGGTAACCGAGATCAACGCGCGTGCGATCTTCACATCAGATCCCATGCAGTCCTCCTGTCTGGTACGCCGCCGTGCTCTGTGAGTCGGTGATACGTCGATCTGCAGCGCTCGCGCAGCGGCATTGAAAATACTGATTTAATGTAGCGCATCGAGCGCATCGATGCACCCCGCAACGGGCGCATGTGCAGAAAAAGTTTGCGAGCGGAGGGGATGGGCATGGCACCGGGCACGGTGAGTTCATGGAACACAGGGGCACCATAATTAGATGCCAATGGCGTGGTAGAACTGTGCTCGATATGCATCCGCAAAAGAAAGAGGCACCATGGTCTCGCGGGTTCTCTACCGACCGTTTGATACCGAAGACTTCGACGCCATCGCGCTGATTCTGCAGCAACTTTGGCATAACAATTCGGATAACGATGAGTACAACCGCCTTGAGGCCGCGTGCGACCTCGCCTATTGCCTTTCGTCGTCGACGTTTTCACAGGTTGCCGTAATCGACGGTCAGGCGCGTGGCATTTCGCTCGCGCGTGCGGGACAGAGCTCCGGCGCCACTATCAACGAGCATTGGATGGATACCGAACGCGCACTGCTATCGCAGATGCGTGAGCTGGAGCCTGATGCCTGCGCCGAGTATCTCTCGTTTGTGCGCGCAACCATCCGAACCAACAACCGCCTGCTCGAGAGCAGCCCGTTGCCGCACGACAACGAGGTCACGCTGCTTGCCGTGGATCGCGATGTCCATGGCCTGGGCGTTGGCACGGTTCTGCTCGATGCCGCGGTCTCGCACCTGTCCTCGCTTGGAGCGACGAGGGCGCACCTGTACACCGACTCCAACTGCTCGTGGAAGTTCTACGAGCTGCACGGCTTTAAGCGCACGGCCACGCACCGCGCCAACCGCGAAGAGCGCCGTCACGACATGCCGCGCGAAAGCTTTCTCTACGAACTCGACCTAACAGCCTAAACCCGGCAGTTAGGGACGTTCCTTTTAATATGAGCAGGACATTGTCAAGAGGCAAAA
>CABRZY010000086.1 GCA_902475475.1 uncultured Collinsella sp. | reverse complement strand
GGCGCCGAGCTCGGTGAGCTCCTCGACACTCTTCTCGAACATTTCTAATACCTCTCTCTAGAAGTAATCCTCTGACGTGCAATTATACACTTCGGTTGGTTATCTGGTAGTAACCAGTTAAATGCAAAGAATCATCATATGGAAACGATGCGAGCACTAGTCGCTACGCTGATGGTAAACCTTGTATTTAAACTGATCGGCACGAGCAACCGAGAGTGTGTACTCCACAACCTCGTTTGACTCGTTATACGTAGTCCTGACCAAATCGAGCACAGGCGAGCCCTCGACAATTCCCAAAAGGTGGGCGTCGGTGGGACGGGCTATGCTCGCATAGAACTCCTCTTCGGCCACGCGTATCTTTTGCTGAAAGTCTTGCTCAATCACATCGTAAAGCGGCTTACGCTCCAGCAGCGGTCGCTTTAGGGACAGAAATTGACGAACTGGTAGATAGCTGCGTTCGACCATCATGGGCATGTTGTCGGCAGAACGAAGGCGCTTAAGCTTAAAAATGCGATCACCGATACGCAATCCCATATGCTCGGCCAGATTTTTATCGGCCTCCATCTCGCAAAACTCGAGAATCGTGGTCTCGGGGTCGCGACCCATCGCGCGCATCTGCTCGGTAAAGCTGTAGGACTGCATGAGATTGGTTGCCTTTGCCGAACGGTCGGTCACAAAGGTACCGCGACCGTGCTGCCGAACCACCAGTCCTAAACGCTCCAGTTCCTGCAGAGCCAGGCGTACCGTAGTGCGCGAGAGACCATAGCGCTCCGAAAGTTCGCGCTCGGAAGGAATCATGTCACCGGCGCGATATTCATGGTCGATCTTTTCGGTCAGAATATCGACCAGCTGATCGTACAGCGGTTGCTTACGCGCTCCGATCGCCATCCTATCCTCCCTTTTGCTCGAATTCGGCTAACTACCTAGGGTGTTTAGCATTATCTGTCTGCCACACCCGAATCATCAAGAAAACAAAAGCCGCGCGCTCTTTCGAGCACGCGGCTTTTAACATACACATGGCTTAAGGGGTCGGGGTGTGAGCCGCGTAGGGACACACCCCTCAAGCTAGAGCCTTACCAGATGCTCGGCCAGAGACCAAGCGGGCCAGCGCCCAGGATGCCAAGGACGAAGAGCAGGAGAATGCCCTTGGTCGGGGTCCAGCTGTGCTTAGCGAACATGTAGTAAAGCAGCAGCGTAAGCATAAGCGGGACGAGCTTCGGGACGATGGTGTTGAGGGTGTCGGCAACAGAGAAGTTGACCGGATCCTCGGTGACGGTAGCGTAGGTCACGGACTCCATGCCGTTGCCCAGATCGGCGACGCCGCACTTGACCTCGTTGCCGTCGGCATCGGTGGCGGTGAGGGCGTTGCCGTCCTCATCGGTCATGGCGATGGTACCGGCCTCAGCGGTCTCGGTATCGATGCCCTCCATACCGGTGAAGTTCTCGGCCTCCTTCTCGGAGACAATCACGGTAGTAGGGGCAAGGCCACGGGTGGTGCCGTTGGGGATCTGGAGGTTGATCTGGGTGCCACCCATGGTGACGACCAGGCAACCGACGACGAAGACGCCCATGATGGAAGCGGCACGCGTGAAGGCCTGCATGTTGGCGGTCAGAGCGTCAATAGCGCTGGTGCCAAGCTTGTAGGACCAGTTCATGAGCCAGAAGCGCAGAGCGAACTGGACGGCGTTGAAGATCACCAGGAAGATGATCGGCGCAGCGGCGTTGCCGTTGATGGCCATGTTGGAGGTGATGCCGGCCGTGATAGGCACGAGCGTCAGCCAGAACAGGGCGTCACCGATACCACCGAGCGGGCCCATTGCGGCGACGCGGACGGCGCGGATCGTGGGGATGTCAACCTTATTCTGCTCGAGCGAAAGCACGATGCCCATAACAAAGGTGACGAGGAACGGGTGGGTGTTGAAGAACTCCAGGTTGTGGCTCATGGAAGCCGCGAGGTCGTTCTTGTTGGTGTGGATCTTCTCCAGACCGGGGATGATGGAGTAAAGCCAGCCAGCGGCCTGCATGCGCTCGTAGTTGAACGATGCCTGCAGGAAGCAGGAGCGCCAAGCCATCTTGTTGAGGGTCTTCTGGTCGAGCTGCGGAGCAGGAGTGAGATCCTCGTAGTGCTCCGGGATCACATACTCATTAGATGCCATCTTCGAAGTCACCTCCGTCAGAAACAGCTGCACCCTTCAGCTCGGTCTGCTGCTGGAAGTCCCAGAAAGCGATGCCGAAGCCGATGAGAGCGAGGATGAGCAGAGCAGGGGTTGCCAGCGAATCGTTGGCAACGGTGATGAGCGCGAGGCCAAAGCCCATGAGGAAGAAGCCCCACATATCGCGGTTCATCATAACCTTGAGCAGGACGGCGAAGCCGACGAAGCGCATCATGCCGCCTGCAGCGGACAGACCGGTCTGCAGCCAAGTCGGGATGGCAGAAGCGATGGTCTGACCGATGGTAGCGCCAGCGATGAAGAACAGGGTGACGACGACAGCGAAGATCAGGCCGAGCAGAGCCATGGCGAAGTAGTTCAGGCGCTCGATGCCCTTGGTGTCCGCGTTGTGAGCCATGTTATCGGCCGTGGACATAAGCGGGGACATAAGCGTGAAGACCAGGGTAACGCCAAGCTGGCCAAGCAGAGCGAACGGAATGGCGAGGCCGACTGCCGCGTTGGGCTCGAGGCCCGTGGCGATAGCGAGAATGGCTGCCATGATGCCGCCGATGACGGCGTTAGGCGGCTGAGCGCCTCCAATCGGCATGTTGCCGATCGTCATGAGCTGATAGGTACCACCCACGAGAAGACCGGTGTTGAGGTCGCCAAGGATAAGACCGATGACGGCGCCGGTGACGATGGGCTGATAGAGAGACTCGAGGAAGTCAAACTGGTCGATTGCCGCGATGAACGTAACAACGAAGACCAGAGCGATCTGGATGATCGAGTATTCCATCTTGCTCCTCCTTTCAAAATGTATGTACGCACTTTGGATATCACGTACAGAACGTCAGGGTTTCACTCCTGACAACGTGGATCACGAGGATTACGAGAAGAGCTTGCTCGTGTCCTCAACAGGCGTGCTCGGAACGCGCCTGATCTCCAACTCCACCCCCAATTCCTGCAGCTCTTTAAACGCAGCGACATCCTCGTCGTTAACTGCGACGGAGGTGGCGACTTGGCGCTTTCCTTCCGACATGTGCATGTTGCCGATGTTTACCTTCTTTATAGGCACACCGCCCTTGACGAGCGTAAGCACGTCTTCCGGTGTTTCGGCCACGATGAAGATCTTCTGGCGCGGGCTCGCCTTGCCAATGACGTCGATGGTCTTCTGCAGGGAGAAGAAACGCGTAGCGACGCCGGCGGGAGCGGCCATCTTCATGAGGTTCTGGCGCATGGTGTTGGACGCCACGTCGTCGTTGGCGACGAGGATGAGGTTGGAGCCCAGGGTGGAGTTCCACTGGGTTGCAACCTGACCATGAACCAGTCGGTTATCGATGCGGGTAAGAAGAATGTTGGGTTCTGCCATGTTGATCAGCTTCCTTTCGATATTTGCTGACGACAGTTACTTGATCTCCTGAATCGCGTAACGCGAAACATCTACGACGGCTCCGGATCGGACTTTGATTTGGACCTTCTCGCCTTCGATGCCTTTGACGGTTCCGTAGATACCGCCGGCGAAAAGAACCTCCTGACCCGGCTTGAGCTCGGTGTGCAGCTCCTTGAAGTACTTCTGCTTCTTCTTCATGTTGATTTGCGACCAGATGGTGTAAATCAAGCCCATGATGACAAGCAGGCCTAAAAGGGCGACCGAGGAGCTCAGGACGTTGGCTCCGAAATCGGCCATTAGATGCCGTCCTCGTCGCCGAAGATATCCTCTTCCTCGGAGCCGGCAACGGATGCGACCGTCTGGGCGGTGATGCCCGTCTGGCCAACGGTCACGGCCTGCTCGCCAAGCTCGGCGAGCGTGGCATTGCCGCGGAGGAACAGAAGCTCAATAACCATGGGAAGGTTGGTGCCAGTCAGAACCTCGACGTTGTCGACATCCTGGGCAATCATCATCGACTGGTTGAACGGGGTGCCGCCAAGCAGGTCGGTAAAGACAAGCACGCCATCGCACTCCTCGCGCATGGCGGTAATAGCGGCGCGGAGATCCTCACCGTAGGATGCGGCCTGGTCGCCCTCAAAAGGAACGACGGTAAAAGCAGGCTGGTCGCCGGCAACCATAGCGATAGCGCTTGCAAGGCCGGGTGCGAACTGTCCATGACCGGTAAGAATAAAGCCAACCATTCAAATTTCCCTTCCGAAGGTGTGTACAATCTGAGTCCGATGATTTTCGGAAGCCAGCGGGCACTCGCCCTTAAAGCTTCTTAGAAAGCGTTCTTTGAAGACCAGTGGTTTCTAAACTGGTAGTAACCACGTGATGTGTTGTTGTCACTATATCACCCCAGAAGAGGTCGCTTTCGTTGATTCATACGGTAAAACGTTTTTGCACCGCTCACGGTGATAAATCGACCGTTTACCGGTCGTTAACACTTCTACCTGCGGTTTTGAAACCGTTTCGAAATGCTTTGGCAAAAAATCGGATCTTTTCCTGTGTCTAAACAACGCAGGGCGGCTAAAAATAGCGTGTAGAAAAATTGCAGGTCATTGTGAAGATATGTGAATTGGTCTTTTTGACTTAATACCAGTTAGAACCAGTTTTGAGATTATCGGTGAACGGTAGTTTTCGACCGTTCACCGGTTACTTGCAATCGTTTACAGTTGTTTTCCCAGATGAATTAGGGGAACCCGATGGAGCATTGTGCGGGCTCGAGGCCTACCCCAGTGGTTTCGGTAACAAAAAGCCCGCTAGAACGTTGTCCGTTCTAGCGGGCTTAATCAGGTGATCGGTTAACGCGCAGTAGTGCAGGCAAACCTTACGCAAACAGGCCGTAGATGCTGATGTTGGCCTTGGCATACAGGCCGTTAGCATACTCGGTCCACTTGGAGCTGGCGCTCGAAGCCTGCGAAGAGTACTGCTGGTAGGCGGTGTAATAGGCGGTCATGGCCTGCTTGTAGGTAGCGCTATCAGCCGTAAAGGCATCGTCAGCGAAGGCCTTAGCGTAGGTGCTATCGGCGTCCTTCCAGGTGCCCTTTTCGCTATCCCACTCGTCGCCGGCAAGTTTGATGATGTAATCGGCGTAGTCCTTGCTCGCGGTCTCCTCGTTGCCGTCAGCAGGCTCGGTCGGGGCGGTCGGCATGCTTGCGGAGCTATCGCCCACCTTCTTCTTGTAGAGCTTCTGCAGCGTCGCGGACTGGCGGACGATCTGCTTGGCCTGGTCCTTGGACACGCCATACTGCGTGGCCATGGTCTTGTAGTCCGAAGTGCCGATGGATTCCTCGGCGTACTGCTTCATCTCCTTAGAGGAGACGGTAATGCCCTCGTCCTCGGCAGCGTCGAGCAGGATCTTGTTGCGCACGTAGGACAGGATGACGTCGGCAGAAGGAGCGGTGTAGTTGCCATCGCTATCCTTGACGGTGTCGAGGCTGTACTGGCTCTCGATGGCCTCGCGCGCGGTGATGTCGCTCTTCTTGCCGTTGTAGCTATAGCTTGCCACGGTCGAATCGAGCTGGTCCTCGGTCAGGGTCGACGAGCCGACACCCTTGCCGCCAAAGCCGCCATTGCCAATAAAGAAGCCGACCACGGCGGCGATCACGACGGCAACCACAAAGGCGGCAATCATCGTCTTCTTGTGCCTGGATGCATGGTCGTCTTCATCGGAACCCAGAATATCGTCGTCCTCATCCTGGGCCTCGGGCATCAGATTCTCGTCAGCGGCATCCGCGGCAATCTGAGCCTCCAGTCGGGCGTCCTCCTCCTCGGCCGTCGTGCCGGCGGCAATGTGCTCGGCAGACGTACCGGCGACCAGATCGATCTTCTCCTCCTCATCACCATCGGGGCCTTCGCCGCGCTCGATGATCTGGATGCCGTCGATCTCGTCCTTCTCGTCCTTCTTTTGAATCAGACCCATATCAGTTACTCCTTGTTAGGAAACATAGTCCGCAATAGAATACGCCCGACAGAGCGCCGGGCGTATTGATTCTCAGGTTATACGCAAACACTTAAGTACTATTTAGGCGTTTGCAGTCTGCATGCCTTAGGCCAGGTGCGCGATAACGGCATCGGCAAAGGCCTGCGTGCCCACGGCGCCCTCGACGGAGCCGGTCTGGGCACGACGCACGTCGCCGGTAACCTGCTTACCCTCGTCGAGCGTGGCGGACACGGCGGCGCGGATACGATTGGCCGCATCGTTCTCGCCCAGATGATCGAGCATCATAGCCGCAGACAGAATCTCGGCCGTGGGGTTGGCGATATCCTGGCCAGCGATATCGGGCGCGGAGCCATGCGTTGCCTCGAAGATGGCGCAGTCGGCACCGATGTTGGAGCCGGGGGCCATACCCAGGCCACCTACCAGGCCGGCGCACAGGTCGCTGACGATGTCGCCGTACAGGTTGGGCAGCACCAGGACATCGAAGTCGTTGGGGTTCTGGACCAGGCCCATGCAGGTGGCGTCGACGATCTTGTCGTTGAACTCAATATCGGGATAGTTGGCGGCCACCTCGCGCGCAACGCGCAGGAACAGGCCATCGGTCGCCTTCATAATGTTGGCCTTGTGCACGGCCGTCACCTTTTTACGGCCGCAGCGGCGGGCGTACTCAAAGGCGTACTCCACAATGCGGCGGCTCTTGGCGATGGAGATGGGCTTAATTGAGATGGCGGAATCGGCGGCGAAGGTCTTCTGACCCGAGCGCTCGACAAGCTGTGAGAGCTCCTCGACCTCGGCAGCGCCCTCATCGAACTCGATCCCGGCGTAGAGGTCCTCGGTGTTCTCACGCACGATGACCAGGTCGACGTCGCGGAAGCGCGAGCCGTCGCCCGGCTGCGACAGGCAGGGGCGCACGCAGGCGTACAGGTCGAAGTGCTTGCGCAGGGCCACGTTGACGCTGCGGAAGCCCGTGCCGACCGGTGTGGTGATGGGGCCCTTGATGGCAACCTTGGTCTCGGCGACCGCATCGAGAACATGTTGGGGCAGCGGCGTGCCAAACTCGTCCATGACGCCGGCGCCGGCCTCCTGGACGTTCCAGTTGATCTGGACACCGGGTTCGAGCGAGAT
>CABRZY010000085.1 GCA_902475475.1 uncultured Collinsella sp. | reverse complement strand
TGGCTGCGGCGCTCGATATCTTTGTGGCGCGCGTGTTTGGCTTTAGCCAGCTCACGCTGTCTACGATGTGTCTGCTTACGTCGTGCGCGGCGAGCGTCAGCCTGATCTGGCGCATCTCGCAGCCTCTCACGCCCTTACGTGTGGTGCTTTTCGTGTTTGTCGTCGCCGGTATTTTGACGGGCGTTATCGGGTTCCCGGGGCTGCTGTCCATCGCCAACCTGTCGATGGGCCAGATGGTTATCTTGGCTGTCATCGTGGTCTTTACCTGCTCGGTGTTCTTTAAGCTCGCCACGATGATGGATTCGCTCAAGCCGCGTCGTCGTCATGCCGCAACTGGTTTTGGCCGCGGTGTGCGCGTCCACCTGGGTCGCGGTGGCGGCAAGGTGAGCTCGACGGGTTCGACGGCCGAGCGTTTTGCCAAGCGCGTCGCCGCCGACATGGCGCAGCGCCGCGAAGATCGCACCGCTCGCGAGGCCGAGGCCCGCGCACTCGAGGGCGTGGCTCAGGCCCAGCCCAAGAAAAAGATGGGTACCGGAGCCAAGCGCTCTCGCGTGACCAAGTCCGCCCAAGGCATCAAAGTCTCGATGCCAAGCAAAAAGAAGAAGTAACTACGCGCTCTGCCGATGTTGAATTGGTGCCTTGCTCCTGTGGGAGCATAGCGATGTTATGCTCTAACCTCGATTGTTTGAATTGCTTCGAAAAGAGGATGCCGTGATCTGCCCGCATTGCCTTAAGACTATCGAGGACGGCGCCTCGTTTTGTCCCTACTGCAACGCCTACGTCGGCCCGGGCGACGGTCCCGAGCACACCGAGTTCGTGTTCTGCGAGGGCTGCGGTGCCCGTCTTTCTCCGCATGATCGTACGTGCCCAAAATGCGGACGCCCCGCTCCGGGTATCCTCTCCGAGGACGCGGCCGCATCCGACCTGGCAGCGGGCCGCACGGCGGGCTTTCCGCGCCTAACGCAAGAGCAGATCGATACCGAGGTGCCGCATGCGGGCCCTCGGCTGCCGCGGTTCTTTCGGACGCCGCCGATCCTAACGAGACCTGCGTGCTGCCGGCTTTCGATAAGGATTTCGGTATCCCCAAGGTCGATATTCCCACGCCCGTTTCCCTGCACGACGATGCTCAAAAACCCAAGCGCAAGGTGCACCCCGACGAGGACGCCTATCACAAGCATAAGCGTCATATTCCCAAGCCGCTCATCGTCATTGCGGTCCTTGCCGTCGTTTGCGGCGGTGCCTATTGGTTCGTGACGGCCGATCCCATGGGTGTCATGCCTGGCTTCTGCGACCAGTTTGGCCAAGCTGCACAAACCACCTTCCCCACGCGCCAAAAGGGCGAGGCCACTGAGGACGATACCAAGCAGGACGATTCTGCCGAGGTGGTCCAGGAAGAAACCGTGCTGACCGATGATCAGCTCTATTCCAGGCTCGACGGTCTGTATCAGACCATCGTGTCCTACGGTGACGAGGACCAGATCGGCGAGGTCATCGATTCCTTTAACAACGGCTATCTCCGATCGCCGCTGTCCACCCGTCAGGAGCTGTCGCAGAGTGCCTACGCCCTGCGCGATCAGATTAAAAAGACGCAAGATGAGCTCAACAACCTTAAGTATCAGGACGATACGGTCTATGCGGACGACATCGCCCACTTAAAGCAGCTTGCCGAGTGGATGTACGAGCGCGTCGACGTGATCTGCCAGAGCTGGGATATCTCGCTGGCCATTCCCGATGGCGAGTCGATGAGTTCCCACAAAAGCGAGATCCTGGCGCCCATCGCGCAGGGCGGCAGCAGCGCGCTGGAACAGTACGACGCCAACGTGGGCTCCTGGAAGCCGCAGCAGCGTTCCTAAAATTAGTTCACCATAGTCGGCATAACCTACGTGCGCAATTGGTGTAAGCGCATGCTTATTGCTACAATTCGTACAAATATGCTTTAAACGCACGAGGAAGGAACCACATGTTTGGGTTTAAGAAAGAGCTCTACACGCCCGAGTATCAGCTTGCCGGCGACGAGTGCGCCGTTATCGAGACGTCGAAGGGTACCATCAAGGTCAAGTTTGACGGCGAGGGCGCTCCCATTCATGTCGCGAACTTCTGCGAGCTTTCCACGATGGGTTTCTATGATGGCCTTAAGTTCCATCGCTATGTGCCCGGCTTTGTCATTCAGGGCGGCGACCCCAATACCCGCGATATGTCCGGCGCCGACGTCGCTGCCGGTCTTGAGGGGCCCGACGGCATGCCCGGTACCGGCGGCCCCGGCTACTGCATCAAGGGCGAGTTTGCCACCAATCCGCGCAACAGCCATGTCGATGGTGCCCTTGCCATGGCACGCTCCATGGACCCCGATTCCGCGGGTTCGCAGTTCTACTTCTGCCTGGGCGCCCAGCATAACCTCGATTCCGGTTACACCGTCTTTGGTACCACGGTCGAGGGTCTCGATGTGATTTCGCAGCTGCGTGCCGGCGACGAGATCGTCCATGTCGAGATCGTTCACGAGTAAAGGGGACTTCCTTGAATAGCCAGCTGATCCAACAGGGCCGCGCCGCTTACCGCGCGGGTGATTTTTCCGCTGCAGCCCAGATGCTTGGGGCGGCAAAAACTCCCGATGAGATTATGGGCGAGGCCGATCACCTTCGTGGTAACGCCTTGATGCACCTGGGCATGTATGCCGAGGCCGCCGAGGCCTATGCCGCCGCCCTCAACGACGGCACCTACGGCAAGCGCGGCGCACTGCTCACCAACCGCGGCAAGGCGCTCGCCGCCGTGGGCGACTACACGACGGCCGCTCAGGCGTTCTCTGCCGCTACGCAGGACGCTTCCTATGCCACGCCGTTCAAGGCCTATCTGGGCCTGGGTAATGCGCTGTTCCAGTCGGGCGACTATGCCAACGCGGGTACTGCCTTCCGTCAGGCTGCCATCGACGGCGCCAATCCGGCTCCTGCTGCCGCACTCGGCGAGCTCGGTCGTTGCTTCATTAAGCTCGGCCGTCCGGCGGATGCCGTGGAGACCTACCGCACGGCTATCGACTTTGCCGGTCCCCGCGACGACACGCGTGCGCTCAACGCCGGCATGGGTCAGGCGCTTTCTTCCGCCGGCCGTCCCTCCGACGCACTCGACGCCTTTAATGCCGCTACTGCCGATGGCATCTACCAGCTCACCTCCGAGCAGGCCGACGAGCTTGCCCGCGTGCACGATTCGCTTGCCGCGTTGTCTGCCCAGACGGCTATGGCCACGGCTCCGGCGCCCGCGATGGACGCTCCCGCCGTCGATCCGCTCGATCCTACGGGCGCGACCGGTCAGTTCATGCCCGATCCCTCGGACACCGGCTTCTTTACGCTGTCCGAGTCCGAGATGGTCCAGCAGGACCGTCAGGATCGTAAGCAGGCCAAGGTCCGTCGTCGCCATCGCCACACGGGTCTCAAAGTCTTCATCGTGCTGCTTCTGCTCATCTTGATCGCCGCGGGCGGTCTGGGCTTTGCCTACACGCGCGGCTTTGGCTTCCCGTCTCAGGAGTCTGTCGTTACTGATCTGTTCCAGGCTGCCGGCGACGGTGACGCCGCAAAGGCCGAGTCTTGCCTGGCCTCGAGCCTGTCCGAGGACGCCAAGTCGATGATCATCTTCTCGATTCCGCAGGGTGCCACCGTGTCCGTCGAGGGCATGGATCAGTCCATGACCGAGACGACCGCCAAGGTGAAGGCATCGCTGTCCAAGGGCGGCGAGCAGGAGTACACCGTCAAATTCGTGCGCTCCGACAACCATATCGGCTGGGCCGTTTCCTCGCTCGATATGGATTTCTCGGCTGCTGACAACCAGTAGTGACCTTATGGGATTTAGCTTTGCCCGGTGCTTCACCGCAAGTGAGGTGCCGGGCTTGCGCTAGTATCATGAACTAGTAGTTTTCCAGCAATCATCCAACACATCAGGAGTTGCGTTGTTTTCTTTGATGGATATGTTCTTCGGTAGCTATGCGGGCGATCTTGCCATCGACCTCGGCACCGCAAATACGCTTGTCTCCGTGCGCGGCAAGGGCATCGTCATCCGCGAGCCCTCCGTCGTCGCCATCGACAAGAACGACGAGCGCATCCTGGCGGTCGGTATCGAGGCAAAGCGCATGCTCGGCCGTACGCCCGGCAACATTGTGGCCGTTCGTCCCCTGAAGGACGGCGTTATCGCCGACTTCGATGTTACCGAGGCTATGCTCCGCTACTTTATCGACAAGGCTTCCGAGAAGCGCTATCCGTGGACCCCGCGTCCGCGCGTTGTCGTCTGCGTTCCCTCCGGCGTCACGTCGGTCGAGAAGCGCGCTGTCTTTGAGGCCACGATCCAGGCCGGCGCTCGCCAGGCCTACCTGATCGAGGAGCCCATGGCTGCTGCTATCGGCGCCGACCTGCCCGTCGAGGAGCCCACCGGCTCCATGGTCATCGACATCGGTGGCGGTACCACCGAGGTTGCCGTTATCGCTATGGGCGGCATCGTCGTCTCGCAGTCCATCCGTATTGCCGGCGACGAGTTCGATCAGGCCATCCTCACGCACGTTCGCGATGCCTACAACCTGGCCATCGGCGAGCGTACGGCAGAGGACATCAAGATCAAGGTCGGCTCCGCCGTGCCGCTCAAGGACGAGCTCGACGTCGAGGTCAACGGCCGCGACGTGATTACCGGTCTGCCCAAGACCGTGCGCATCGAGAGCGAGGAGATTCGTCGCGCGCTTAACAAGCCGCTCGACGAGATGGCCAAGGCCGTCAAGGACGCACTCGACGCTACGCCTCCCGATCTTGCCTCGGACCTTATGTACTACGGCATTTTGCTGACCGGTGGCGGCGCGCTGCTGCGCGGTCTCGACGTGCGCCTGCGCGATGAGACCGGCGTTTCGGTCAACGTCAGCCCCACGGCGCTCGATAACGTCGTTAACGGCTGTGCCCGCGTGCTCGAGGCCAATGCGTTTGATGGCGGCTTCGTCCAGACCAATGCTTAATTTCCAAAAGGTGGATTCCATTTGGCACGATCTTCGGGTTTCTCCACAAATCTGAATACCAAGCGACAATCAACGGGTATGCGCCCGTTGATTGTTTTCAGCCTGATTTCGGTGTTGCTGCTCACGTTTTACATCCGCGAGGGCGAGGCAGGACCGATTCATGCCGTGCGTTCGGGCGTAACGACGATCACCTCTCCGGTGCGCTTTGTGGGTTCGGCTGTGGCGGCTCCTTTCAATGCCATCGGCAACGTGTTCTCTAACCTTACAGCGTCGCAGGACACGCTTGATGAGCTTAAGAAGCAAAACGAGGAACTGACCTCTAAGGTTGCTGAGCTCTCCGAGGCTCAAAAGACTGCTGAGCGTCTGGAAGGGCTGGTCGGCCTGCAGTCGACCTACAACCTTAAATCGACCGCAGCTCGTATTGTCGGTGCCTCCGGCGATGCCTGGACCTCGACCGTTACCATCGACAAGGGCTCTGCCGACGGCCTTACCATCAACATGCCTGTGACGAGTTCGGCCGGTGTTATCGGCCAGATCATCGAAGTTTCCGCCAAGACATCGACCGTGCGCCTGATTGGCGACGAGAACTCGGGCGTGTCCGCTATGGTGCAGGACACGCGCGCCCAAGGCATGCTGCAGGGTCAGGCTGACGGCACGCTGCGTCTTGAGTATGTGAGCGTCGACTCCGACGTTAAGGTTGGCGACATCATCGTGACCTCGGGCATTGGCGGTGTGTTCCCCAAGGGTCTACCGCTCGGCACCGTCTCGTCGGTTGAGAAATCGGCAAACGACGTGTACTACACCATTGTGGTGCGCGCTCAGACCACGGCCGAGAACAACGAGGAAGTGCTGGTCATTACCTCGCTGACCGACGAACAGTCGGCCTCGGATGAGGACGTGAGCACGGCCAACAGCACGCCGCAGGGAACGTCGCGCGATGCTGCAACCAAGACGAAGGACGAGGGCTCGGATGACAGTTCCGACACGTCCGAGACGACCGATTCTGGCTCGAACGAATGAGCGAATAGGGGGCATGTCCATGGATCTACACGAGCAGGGGATGAGCTCCCGCACGTTTGTGATCGCCGCCATTGTGTGCGTGCTGCTGCAGGCAGGCCTGGCACCGCAGATCTCCATTGCGGGCGGTCGCGTCAACTTCATGATTATCTTGGTGTGCCTAAGCGTGTTCTCGGGCGACCCGACCCGTGCCGTCGTGTGCGGTTTTTGCAGCGGGTTGTTCTATGACCTGTCCGCTGCCGTGCCGGTGGGCGTTATGTCGCTCCTGCTGACCGTGGGTTCTTTTGCCCTGGTGCACAGCGCCGTCGGTCAGACGGGCGGTACCCCGAGTGCGCGCGGCGTCACTGTGGGCGCCTTCGCGCTCGTCATTAATGTGATCTACAGCATCATCTTGCTGTTTATGGGTTTGGAGACGAGCTTTGTCGTGGCGATCTTCGGCCATGCGCTGCCGTCCTCGATCCTGACGGGTCTGGTTGCCATTCCGTTTTTGATGTCCGGCGTCGTGCCGCAGTCCGGCTATGGATTCTCCGCACGTGGCGGACGCCAGACGGGTATGCGCTTTAAGCCCAAGACCCGCAAGCTCAAATAGGGGAGGCCCGTAGATGTCTTCCCAGTTGACGGTTATTATCGCCGGTATCGTGCTGGTTGTGGCCATCGTGGTCGCGCTGGTCATCATGCGTCGTGGCGATTCCCGTTTTACCTACGATACGCAGCATGGAACGGCCCCGCGCGCCACCGAGGGCGAGGGCAATACCGCGGCGACCGCCTTTAAGGGCCGTTTTTCCATCCTCACCACGGGTGTGGGCGCGATGTTTGCGGCGCTCGCCGTCAAGCTGTGGGGCATGCAGATGGTCTCGTCGGACTATTACGAGAAGCAGGCTAATAGCAATCAGACTCGCACCGTTACCACTCCCGCTGTGCGCGGCCGCATCCTCGACCGCAATGGCGTGGCGCTTGTCCAGAACCGTCCCTCACTTGCTGTCGTGGCCTACCGCGACCTTGCCGAGGATGAGGTTCTGGTTCGCCATCTTGCCAACGTGCTTGGAATGCCTTACGTGGCGGTCCTTCGCAATATCCAGGACAATACAGAGGGCGCTCAGAGCCTGCATACCATCGCGACGGACGTCCGTCGCTCCACGGTTGCCTATATCAAGGAACACGCCGGCGAGTTCCCGGGCGTCAAGATTGCCGAGCGTACCGAGCGCCAGTATCCATA
>CABRZY010000084.1 GCA_902475475.1 uncultured Collinsella sp. | reverse complement strand
TTTCTGACGTAGGCTGCCG
Organism: uncultured Collinsella sp.; assembly: GCA_902475475.1. Taxonomy (GTDB): domain Bacteria; phylum Actinomycetota; class Coriobacteriia; order Coriobacteriales; family Coriobacteriaceae; genus Collinsella. Next base: position 7,301 of record CABRZY010000084.1, on the reverse strand, counting down.
GCGGCGGCGTTGCGCGGGTTGGCGAAGGGGTCGCGGCCCTCGGCATCGGCCTCGTCGTTCAGGCGCACAAAGCTGCCCTTGGGCATATAGACCTCGCCGCGCACCTCAATGGTGCGCTCGCGGTCGGCGCCCATGTGGACAAGCGCCGGCTCGGACAGGTGCATGGGCACATCCTTGATGGTGCGCACGTTGAGCGACACGTCCTCGCCCGTGGTGCCATCGCCACGTGTGGCCGCACGTACGAAGGTGCCGTTTTGGTAGGTAAGGGCCACGCCCAGGCCGTCGATCTTGAGCTCGCAGGTATAGGTGACGCTACCGGCGCCGAGCGCATCCTCGGTGCGTTGGAGCCACGCGTCGAGCTCGTCCAGGTCCATGGCATCGTCCATGGAATACATGCGTGCCATGTGCGTGACCGGCGTAAACTGCTCGCTCACGTATCCGCCCACACGCTGGGTATAGCTGTCGGGTGTCACCAGGTCGGGATAGGCCGCCTCGATCTCCTGCAGCTCAACGAGCATTTTGTCGAAGGCGGCATCCGTGATCTCGGGTGCATCGAGCATGTAGTAGCGGTACGCGTGGTAATCGAGCTCGTGGCGCAGCTCGGCCGCACGCGCTGCCGCCTGGGCACGGGCATCGGTCGGTGCGGTGGCTTCCGCGGTCGTGGGCGTTTCGGTATCGATGTCCACGCCGTCACCAAACAGGCTCGATTGCTCCATAGCGGCACTCCTTCGCTCGATTTCAAACGGATACAAGAGTACCACCGGTCACGATGGGGCCGAATAACCCTTTCGAACCGCACCGAATCGGCAGCCGCCAGACTGGGGTGGACAGTTAGTTCAGATACGTATAAATCCTAGAGCTGGATCAGGCACGAACACCTCTGTTTCGACTCATTTGGACTCCTCGAGACCATGTAAACGTCCCGCTCGCCCTCCCAAACACCCATTCAAACCCCATCCCAATCAAAAATTGCTCAAAACGCATCCCAAGCTGCCCCAGATTTATACGTATCTGAACTAACTGTCCAGACCTTTACGAACCAGGCCTCTTGCCAGCCACAAGTGATCCGTTTTCCTCCGTCCCCAACGGATCAATAAGAAAAGAGGGGCTGTCCCGCGTTGATGGGACAGCCCCTCTGGCTTCGGCATGTGCGAAATGGCTCGTTAGTAACCCTGGCCGTAGCCCTGACCCTGGCCCTGTTGGCCCAGCAGCTCCTCCAGGTACTGGCGCAGCTGCTCGTCGGTAATACCGCCGTTGCCGGTGTCGGTCGAACTGTCGTCCTGCTGCTGGTTCTGCAGCTCCTCATCGGAGCCCAGCTCGACGGTGACCTTCTTCTCTTCCTTGCCGCGCATGAGCGTGATCTCGACCTTCTCGCCCACCTCGTGGCTGCGCAGCGCGATGATCAGGCCATCGGCGCTCGTGATCTCGTCGTCGCCCAGCTTGGTGATGACGTCGCCCTCTTGGATGCCAGCCTTGGCGGCGGGACCGTCCTCGACGACGCTCGCCACATACGCGCCGCTATCGGTGCTCAGCTTGTTGGTGCGGGCGTTGAGCGCATTGACGCTCGAAAGCGTAGCGCCCATGTACGGATGCACCGGCGTCTTGCCGTCGATGATCTGGTCGGCAATGTTCTTGGCGTAGTTAACGGGAATGGCAAAGCCCACGCCCGAGCTGGAGCCCGAGTAGCTCTCGATGAGCGAGTTGATACCCACAAGCTCGCCATTGTCGTTGACGAGCGCGCCGCCGGAGTTGCCCGGGTTGATGGCAGCGTCGGTCTGGATCATGTTGGCATAGATGGTGTTACCGCTGGTAGAGCTCATGGCCGTGGAGCGGTAGAGCGCCGAGACGATACCGGTGGAGACAGACTGCTCGTTGCCGAACGGCGAGCCGATCGCCATAACCCACTCGCCCACGTTGAGCTTGGAGGAGTCGCCAATCTCAATCGGCGTGAGCTTGGAGGCGTCAGCATCCTTGAGCTTGATAACGGCCAGGTCGCTCGAGGCATCGTTGCCCACGAACTCGGCCTCGTAGGTGGTGCCGTCGTCCATGGTAACCACGTACTGGTCATAGCCATCGACCACGTGGTTGTTGGTGAGAATATGGCCCTCGGTGTCGAGCACCACGCCCGAACCGACGCTGCCTGAGTTATCCGACTCGTCGGCAGACTGCGAAAGCGAGCCATTCTGGCTGCCGCTCGAAGTGGCGGTAATGGAAACCACGGAGGGCAGGGCCTTGGCAGAAACGGCCTCGGCCAGCGTGGTGTCCTCGGAGTCGATCGTGATCTTTTGCGTCGACGAACCCGAAGCACCCGCCGTCACGGCATTCTTGCCGCCGCCGATATCGAGCGTGCCGCTCATAATGAGCGCAATGACCAGCAGGGCGCCGCAGGCACAGCCGGCGAGTGCCGTAATAAAGATCGGTAGCTTTTTGGTCTTGGTCTTGACCACCGTGTGCTTGTTCACGACCTGCTGACCGACGAGCGGCTTGCCGGTCTGTGTGTCGTAGGCCTGCACGTAGGGAATGTTGCCGTCGGCAGGCGTCGACTCAACCTGTACGCGCGGTTGCTGCTGAGTCTCGCCGGCGTGGCCCGCATCCTGGGGATGCTGGGAATCGTACTCGCTCATAGCTGCGATCCTTTCGTCAAATAACCAAAGGCCCGCCAAACATGTGGCGGGCCATCATTGTTCACGTTGAGTTGTACCCCAATATGCGGGCGAACGTGTATGAGAACGCAATCTTTTAGGAAGGCTTAAGTTCTGCCGCAGACCCGAAAGGAACCCGCATCTGCGGCAAAACCACCACGAAGGTGCCTGTCCCCTTTGTGGTGAAAAGCTAGTCCTTAAACAGATAACCCACGCCACGGACGGTGGTGATATGTGCTGCGATCTGCGGGCCCACCTTGGAACGGATGCGTCGAATGTGCACGTCGACGGTGCGCGTGCCGCCGCAGTACTCAAAGCCCCACACGCGGTGCAGCAGCACTTCGCGGCTGTAGGCGCGGTTGGGATGCGTCGCCAAAAAGCTCAGCAGCGAGTACTCCATCAGCGTCAGGTCGATAGGCTCGTTATCGAGCGTCACCTGGTAGGTAGCCAGGTTAATCTCGAGGTTATCGATGTTGAGCACATCGTCGGCGGTGACGGTCTCCTCCTCGCCCATCAGGCGCTGCGCACGAGCCTTGAGTTCGTTGGGCGTCGCCGTGGGGCACACAAAGTCGGCATGCGCGTGATTCGGCAGGCGCAGGGTGCCAAGGGCCTCGTCGTCGACGATCACCAACATGGGGACGCCGCCGCGATCGTCAAGCCACTTGGCAATCTGATCGATGCGGTCGCTGCGGATGCCGTCGGAATCGAGGATCAGCAGGTCAAAGTCGTGCGCCGCAGTCGGCGAATCGGGCGTGGCCAGGCTCACCTCGACACCCAGGGTGGTCGTCAAACTGCGGGCAAACTCGTGGAAGCGCGTCGTGCGCGCCATGAACAGGGCACTCTTTTCGGACATATCGGCCTCCAAAGAAATGAGCTCAATCGTACTGGAACAAGCCAGCGCGATTAGGAGTTCGCCAGGTAGTGCTTGATCTCCCACTCGGTGATCGTGGACTCAAACTTATGCCACTCGTCGCGCTTCTTTTTGAGGAAGAAGCTGTGGATGTGCTCGCCGAGGGCATCCTTCATAAACTGCGAGTCCTCAAACACGTCGAGCGCCTCTTTGAGCGAGCGCGGCAGCGGCGTGTAGCCGGCCTCGACCATCTGACGGTCGGTAAGCTTGAGCGTCTCGGCCGTTGCCTCGGGCGGGAGCTCCAGCTTGCGCTCGATGCCGTCCAGACCAGCCGCCAGCGTGACGGCGTTGACCAGGTACGGGTTGGCCATGGGATCGGGACTGCGCAGCTCGATGCGCGTGGACAGCTGCTTGCCGGGCTTGTAGACCGGGATGCGGACCATACTCGCGCGGTTGCGCAGGCCCCACGTGGCGTACTGCGGCACGGAGTCGCCACCCGTGGTGATGCGCTTGTACGAGTTGACCGTGGGGTTGGTGATGGCGCTGATCTCGCGCGCGTGCGTCAGGATGCCGGCCATGTAGTGCTTGGCGATGTCAGAGAGGTGGTACTTCTCGTCGTCCTCGCCCCAAAAGACATTGTTGCCGTCGTGGTCGAACAGCGACTGGCACAGGAACATGGCGCTGCCGTCCTCGCCTGCCAACGGCTTGGGCATAAAGGATGCGTGGCAACCGCTCTCGTAGGCCTGCTGCTTAATGATGAGTTTGGCCGTGGTGATGGCGTCGGACATGCTCAGGGCCTCGGCGTGGCGCAGGCTCATGCCGTGCTGCGAGCGGCCGGCGGCATGGAAGGTGTACTCCACGGGCACGGACATCTTCTCGAGCGTGAGGACCGTGTTGCGGCGCAGGTCGCGGGCGGCATCGCTCACCGAAAGATCGAAGTAGCCCACGTTGTCGAGCGGCTCGGGGGTGTGCTCGTCGGGGAAGTAGTAATACTCCAGCTCGGCGCCCACGTTGAGCAGATAGCCAGCCTTCTCGGCCTTGCGGAACATGCGGCGCAGGGCATCGCGCGGGTCGCCGGCAAACGGCTTGCGATCGGGAGTGCATACGTCGCAGAACACGCGGGCGACGCCGTTGTGGCTCGGGCGCCACGGCAGAATCTGGAAGGTCGAAGCATCGGGAAACGCCAGCATGTCGGCTTCCTCGGGCGTGGCAAAGCCCTCGATGGCGGAGCCGTCAAAGCCAATACCCTCCTCAAAAGCGACCTCGAGGTCCTCGGGGCTAATGGCAAAGTTCTTGAGGCGGCCGAGAATGTCGACAAACCACAGACGCACAAAGCGGATGTCACGCTGCTCTACGGAGCGGAGTACGTAATCGATGTTCTGCTGGTTCATGTCGCTCCCCTTTCTTTCGGGCGGGTTTCGACTGGTCTATATCGCAGATACTATCGCAGAAAAATGTTTCCGCAGGGTTAAAGCGTATCAAGCGCTCAAAAAACGTGCGCGAACAGGCAGTTGCGAACGAATGGTTAGCGCGAGGTTGATGCGCGGTGTTCGATGTGGCCGGGGATCTCGATGCGTTTGGGCGCCAGCTTTGCGGCCTCGCCCACGGTGGTGGTAACGACGTCGATGCGCTCGGAAAGGCGCTCGACTACGCGCTCGGCAATGGTGAGGGTGTCCTGCGCGGCCGTGGTGACGCCGCCAAAGAGCACATGGTTCCAGGGGTAGTCGTCAAACGTCGCGATCTTGAGCCCCGCCGGCAGCGAGGGACCAAGCTGCGCCAGCGCCTCGGTCAGACGCAGGAAAACCAGGCCGTTGACGGCGATAAGGCCGAGCCTTTTGCCCGCGTAGTCGCGGATGGTCTTGTCCAAACGGCCAACGCCCGTGGCGCCACCGTCGGCCAGGGTGACGACCTCGCCCGCAAGGCCGCGGCGCGAAAGCTCGTCGGCAAACGCCTCAGCGCGCTCACGACGCACGGGGCTGTCATCGCTTGCCTCGGTGAGCAGGCACAGGCGCTCGCTGCCTGCAGCGGCCAAGGCGTCTACCAGACCGGCGACCAGCTCACGGTTGTTAGATGTCACTAGATCGACACCGCCGTCGGCAACGTCGCGGTCGAGCAGCACAACAGGCAGACGTCCCGCTGCCGCGGCGATCGCCTCGTCATTGCCTCCGCAGGTGTTGACGACCAGGCCGTCCACGCCGGCATCGATAAGCCTGGTGAGCGACTCTGCCTCCTTGGCGGGGTCACTGCCGCTAATGGCCGTCATGAGCGAGCAGCCGCGCGCAGCGGCGCTGGCGGAAAGTCCTTCGAGCATGGCGCTGGAGAACGGGTTGGCGATGTCGGCCAGGATCACGCCGATGAGGTTGGTGCGCGAGCTCCGCAGATTGCGCGCGGCGGCACGTGGGCGATAGCCAGTGCGCTCGATAACCGCCGCGATGCGGGCACGGGTCTCCTCGGTCATTTGCCCGGGACGGTTGTTGAGATAGCGCGAGACCGTGGCCGGACTCACGCCCGCCTCGACGGCAATGTCCTTGATTCTCATCTGCGCCATAGCGCACCCCGTTTCCCCATTGTCGGCAGCCTGAGCCATTTTAGGCATGTTTTAAAAATCTCGGTTGCAAAACGCTGTAGGTGAGTATACTACAACTCGAAACGAAACCGATTTCGTAAACCGATTTCGGTGAGCGTTGGCACACAGGTGCAAAGACGCACCCTACCGTCTTGGCACCTGCGTGCCAACGCCATATCAAAGGTGTACGCACGAGTAAAAGGAGCTGCGCGACCATGGGTAAAACGGTTCTTACCTTCGGCGAGATCATGATGAGACTCTCACCCAAAGACCACCTGCGTATTGAGCAGGCAACCGAGTTTGACGTCCGCTACGGCGGCGCCGAGGCCAACACTGCGCTTTCCCTGGCCTACCAGGGCGACAAGGCCGCTTACGTCTCCGTTGTCCCGGCCAACCGTCTGGGCGAGTGCGCCCTGCGTTCGCTGAAGGCCTACGGCGTCGACACCACGCGCGTCGTGCGCCAGGGCGACCGCCTTGGCTCCTATGTGTTTGAGGTCGGCGCCTCGCAGCGCGGTAACGGTTGCGTCTACGACCGCAAGTACTCTGCCATCAACATGGCCAAGCGCGACGTCTTTAACTGGGACGAGATCCTCAAGGGCATCGATGTCTTCTATTTCTCCGGCGTGACCCCCGCCGTCTCCGATGAGATGGCTGCCGCCTGCAAGGATGCCCTCACCGCCTGCCGCGCCAAGGGCATCACGACCGTGTGCGACGTGAACTATCGCGGCAAGATGTGGTCGCCCGAGAAGTCGCAGGCCACCATGAAGGAGCTCCTGCCGCTCGTCGACATCTGCATCGCCAACGACGAGGACGCACCCGCCGGCCTCGGCATGACCTGCGTCTCCGGCTCCCTTGCCCACGGCATCGAGGAGCGCGACACCTACGTCGAGATGGCCCGTCAGATTTGCGCCGAGTACGGCTGCAAGAAGGTCGCTTCGGTCGTCCGCAACATCTCCTGCGTCGAGCGCTCCATCTGGATGGGCATGCTCTATGACGCCGAGAGCGGCGAGCACTGGTTCTCCCCTGCTCACGATGTGCACGTGCTTGAGGGTGTTGCCGCCGGCGACGCTTTCAACGCCGGCCTGGTCCACGCCCTCATCAACGACTTCGATCCGCAGGCTGCCGTCAACTACGCGATTGCAGCCTCAATCCTCAAGCTCACCATCAAGGGCGATTCCAACTTGGTGACCGCAGGCGAGATTGCAGCCGTGGCATCCGCCGCCGACGGTGGCACCCGCGTCGC
>CABRZY010000083.1 GCA_902475475.1 uncultured Collinsella sp. | reverse complement strand
GCGCCGACCGCCGATATATGGGGTCTGATATTTTCTAACAGTTAGGGCCTCTTACTCGTCAAGGAGATCTTCCGGCATGTCGTTGCCGTCGCCTAGATCGACAGGGGTTTCTTCGGGGGCGGAGCCGTTTTCTATGGCTTCGCCTTCGGGCCTCTCTTTGGCGGCCGTCATGCGGGCCACGGCGCAGATGCGGTCGTTGTCGTCGACGGTCATCATCTTGACGCCCTGGGTGGCGCGGCCGGTCTGGCTGATCTCGTCGGTCTTGACGCGAATGACCGTCGCGCCCTCCGTCACGATGAACAGCTCGTGCTGCGGGCCCACCGTCTTCATGGCCGCGAGGTTACCCTTACGCTCGGTCATTTGAATGGTGTAGACGCCCTGACCGCCGCGATTCTGCTCCGGGTAGTCCGCGACCGGCGTGCGCTTGCCGTAGCCGCGCTCGGTGATGACGAATAGATCGCCGTTGCCGTTAGTGACTTCCATGCCCAGAACGCTCACGCCGTCCTTCAGACCGATACCGCGAACGCCGCTGGTATCGCGGCCGGTGGCGCGCACCTGCTCCTCGGAGAACATGATCGCCTTGCCCGCGGTGGTGGCCAGGATAATCTTGTCGCCCTCGCGCACGCGGCGCACGTTCAGCAGCGCGTCGTCGTCACGCAGGTTGATAGCGATCAGGCCGTCGCGACGGCTGCGGTCATATGCGCTCATCACGGTCTTTTTGACCATGCCGCTCTTGGTGGCAAACATCAGGTACTCGTCGGCCGGGAACTCGCGGCAGCTGATGACGCTCGCGATCTTCTCGCCTTCCTCGAAGGGCAGCAGGTTGACGATCGCGGTACCGCGCGCCTGGCGCGTACCCACCGGCAGCTCGTGCACCTTCAGGCGATAGACCTTGCCCTTGCTCGAGAAGAACAGCACGTACTCGTGCGTGGACGCGATGAACATCTCATCGATAACGTCGTCCTCTTTGAGGTTGACGCCCGACACGCCCTTGCCACCGCGCTTCTGGGCACGGTAGGCAGCCACTGGGATACGCTTAACGTAGCCGGTGTGGGTGATGGTCACGACCATATCCTCGTCGGCGATGAGGTCCTCGACATCCAGGTCCTTCTCAACCTGGCTGATTTCGGTACGGCGCTTGTCGCCAAACTTCTTGGAGATCTCGCGCATCTCTTCCTTGATGACGCCCAGAATCTTCTCCTCGTGCGCCAGCAGGTCCTCGTAGTAGGCGATGGCGCGGCGCAGGCCGTCCAACTCTTCTTGGATCTTGTCGCGCTCCAGGCCGGTCAGGCGGCGCAGCTTCATCTCGAGGATGGCCGTGGTCTGCTCGGGCGTAAAGCCAAAGCGTTCGATCAGTCGGCTGCTGGCCTCGGAGTCGGTCTGCGAGGAGCGGATGATGCTGATGACCTCGTCGATATGGTCAAGGGCCATCAGGTAGCCCTCGAGGATATGCGCGCGGGTCTGGGCCTTCTTAAGGTCGAAGCGGGTGCGGCGGGTGACGACGTCGACCTGGTGGTCGATGTAGTGCTGCAGCATCTCGCGCAGGCTCAGGCATTTGGGAACGCCGTTGACGAGTGCCAGGTTGTTGGCGCCAAAGGTCGTCTGCAGCGAGGTGTACTTATACAGGTTGTTGAGCACGACCTGCGGAATGACGCCTTTCTTGAGCTCGATGACCAGACGGATGCCCTTCTGGTTGGACTCATCGCGCATATCCGAGATGCCCTCAATGCGCTTGTCGTTGACGAGTTGGGCGATCTTCTCCTGCAGGGTGCCCTTGTTGACCATGTAGGGAATCTCGGTAAAGACCAGGCGGCTGCGGCCGGTCTTGGTGGACTCCACATGTGCCTTGGCACGCACGGTAATGGAGCCGCGGCCGGTCTCGTAGCTCTGCTTAATGCCGGCGCTGCCCATGATGATGGCGCCGGTGGGGAAGTCCGGACCGGGCATGATCTGCATGAGCTCGTCGACGGTGGCGTCGGGGTTGTCGATCAGGTAGCAGGTGGCCTCGATCGCCTCGGTGAGGTTATGCGGGGCGATGTTGGTGGCCATGCCGACGGCGATGCCCTGGCTGCCGTTGACCAGCAGGTTGGGGAAGCGCGCAGGCAGTGCCACGGGCTCGGCGAGCGATTCGTCGTAGTTGGGCTGCCAGTCGACGGTATCCTTCTGCAAGTCACGCAGCAGTTCCATGGCGGGCTTGGCCAGGCGGCTCTCGGTGTAACGCATGGCCGCCGCGCCGTCGCCATCGATGTTGCCGAAGTTGCCGTGACCGTCGATGAGCGGCGTGCGCATGGAGAACCACTGCGCCAGGCGGACCATGGCCTCGTAGACCGCAGAGTCACCGTGCGGGTGGTACTTACCGATAACTTCGCCGACCGTCCAGGCCGACTTTTTGTGTGGGCGGTTGGGGTAGATGCCGCTCTCGTTCATCGCGTACAGGATGCGGCGGTGTACCGGCTTTAAGCCGTCGCGCACGTCCGGCAGGGCACGCGCTGTGATAACCGACATCGAATACTCGATGAACGACTGCTTCATCTCGCGACCGAACTCCGAAATCTGGAGCTGGCCGCCGTTGATGTCCTCGCCGGCCGAGGCGCCACGATCGACTTCGCCAAAGCTCTCCTCGAGCTCACCGTCGTCGTCCTCTTCCTCATCATCATCGGCATCGGGGTTATAGGCGTCCGGATCGCCGTCCTCGCCCTGCTCAGCACGGGCAAGCAGGCGCTTCAGATCATCGGGCATACCGGCATCGCCGGCCTCGTCCATACCCTCGTTATTGTTGATATCGTCTGCCACGTTACCTCCTCATGGTTTGCGTGGTCTAATTAGTTCCCTACCACGGAGACGGCTTTTCCAGGTGCCGCAGATTCGCCCGAAAGAGGAGGGAAGCGTACTTGGGTACGCGACCGACGATTGAGGGCGAAGGTGCGGTGGCTGGGAAAGCCGAACAGGTTAGGCATCTAAGAATCGTGCATCATGTGCATGCTTCTCGATGTACTCGCGGCGATAGCCGACCTCGGAACCCATCAGCTCGCGCACGGCGCGGTCCGCCACCACGGCGTCCTCGATCGACACACGCTGCAGAATGCGGGTCTTTGGGTCCATCGTCGTCGAGGCAAGCTGTTTGGGGTCCATCTCGCCCAGGCCCTTGTAGCGCTGGACGGTATAGCCCTTGCGCTTTTTGGTGATCTTGCCGTCCTTGGCCTTGCCGTCCTCGTCGTTATCATCGGGGTTCAGGCCCAGACTCTGGATGGTATCGCGCAGGATCTCGTCTTCGGGCTGGCGGCCGTTGGGATACACGTAGTGGATCTTGTTGCGCACCTTAATGCCAAAGATGGGCGGGCAGGCAACATAGACGTAGCCGGCATCGATCAGCGGACGCATGTACTTGTAGAAGAACGTCAGCAGCAGGATGCGGATATGCGCGCCGTCGACGTCTGCATCGGTCATGATGATGATCTTGTGGTAGCGCGCCTTGGTGATATCGAAATCGCCGCCGTCGCCGGCGCTCGTCGTGACGCCGCAGCCGATCGCGGTAATCAGCGACTGGATGGTGTCACTCGAGAACGCGCGATGGTCACCAACGCGCTCGACGTTCAAAATCTTGCCGCGCAGGGGCAGAATCGCCTGGATGTCTCGGCGACGGCCGTCCTTGGCCGAACCGCCTGCCGAGTCGCCCTCTACGATGAAGAGCTCGGTCAGCTCGGCATCGCGCACCGAGCAGTCGGCGAGCTTACCGGGCAGGGACGCCGTCTCGAGCAGGCTCTTGCGGCGGGTCGCCTCGCGCGCCTTGCGGGCGGCATTGCGCGCCTTGCAGGCCTGCTGCGCCTTCTTGACGATCTCGCGAGCGGGCTTAGGGTGCTCCTCGAGGTAATCGGCAAGGCCGTCGGTCACGATCTTGAGCGTCAGCGCGCGCATATAGGAGCTGCCGAGCTTGGCCTTGGTCTGGCCCTCAAACTGCGGATCGGGCAGCTTGACCGAGATAACGGCCGAAAGGCCCTCGCGCACATCGTCGCCGGTCAGATTGGCGTCTTTTTCCTTGAGCAGGTTCTGCTTGCGCGCATAGTCGTTGATCACGCGGGTGAGCGCGGTGCGGAAGCCCTCAAGGTGCATGCCGCCCTCGGGGGTGTAGATGTCGTTGGCAAACGACATGACGTTCTCGCCGTAGCCGCTATTCCACTGCAGGGAAACCTCGACCTCGCCCATCTTGGCCACAGGTGCGTCCGGGTCCGATTTGCCCTCGATGTAGATAGGCTCCTTAAAGGCCTCGGGGACGTCCTTGCCCTCGTTGAGGAACTTGACGAAGTCGATGATGCCGCCCTCGTAGCAAAACTCCTCCACGTGGGGAGTAGACTCGCGCTCGTCAGTCAGCACGATTTTGAGGTTCTTATTGAGGAACGCCGTCTCCTGCAGACGGTTGTGCAGCGTATCGAAATCGTAAATGCAGGTCTCGAAGATCTCGTCGTCGGGCCAGAAGGTGACGGTGGTGCCCGTCGAATCCGAGGTGCCCACGACCTCCATCTTCTTGACGGTCTTGCCGCGCGAGAACTCCATCTCGTAGGTGTTGCCGTCGCGACGAACCTGAACGACCACGCGCTTGGACAGTGCGTTGACGACGGAGATGCCAACGCCGTGCAGGCCGCCCGAGACCTTATAGGCCGAATTATCGAACTTACCGCCGGCGTGCAAAATCGTCATGACGACCTCGAGCGTCGGGATCTTTTTAACAGGGTGCTCGTCGACGGGGATACCGCGCCCGTTGTCGACGACCGTGATGGAGTTGTCGGCGTGGACCGTCACCTGGATCTCGGTGCAGAAACCGGCCATGGCCTCGTCGACGGAGTTGTCAACGATCTCCCACACCAGGTGATGCAGACCGCTGGCGCTCGTCGAGCCGATATACATGCCCGGGCGCTTACGAACGGCCTCGAGACCTTCGAGAATCTTAATCTCGCCGCCATCGTAATCGTTTTCGTTTGCCACACGTCCTCCTTCAGTCAAGAAAATGTGTACAGCCTTACTAGTTTATCGTAAAAAAATACCCTCGGGAACGAGGGTATTTGGCTCTACAAGGCCACCAGATGCGATTTAAGGCTCTTTTTTGCTTTGCACGCCCTTGGCCCACTCGGCACTGGCTCTCATGGCGTTCTCGAGGGCCTCGCGCAGTTTTTGGTCTTCGATGGGCGCCACTTGGCGCTCAATCTCGGTGCGCTCGGCATCGCTGAGGTCGGCGTGTGGGGCCGGCGGGCGCTCGGGCGCCGCTGGGCGAAGGCGCTCCTTGGCGGCGGGCGGCGTGTGACCGGGCGCGGTGGTTTTGAACACCAGGCCATCCACATGCGCACCGGCGCGCTCCATGCGCGCGCGGATGATCTCGCGCAACAACGTCATTTCCTGCGTCCACGAGGGCGAGTCGAGATATACCAGCAGCTCATTGGACTCGGGCAGGTAGCGCAGGCCCGTCACATGCCGCCCCTCGCGCGTGCCCGAGCACACCGCGTTCCACGCGCGATAGACCGCGCGCGACTCCTCGGCGGCCTCCATCTGCGCACGGCGCTCAGGGGTCGCAGCCGCCAGGATGCGCTGGCGCTCTGCGTTCAAAAAGCCACTGAAGGCGACCGTTTCGCTCTCGCGCTCGTAATTAGCACGTCTCACCTATGCTCACCACCTTGGCTCGATCAAGCAGGTCATCGGTAAAGTACCCCAGGTTGGTCGTGGTTATGACCGTCTGGATATCATCGCCGATCAGCCGCAGAAAAGCGCCGCGGCGTTCGCCGTCGAGTTCGCTCATCACGTCGTCCAAAAGCAGCAGTGGGGCGGTGCCCAGGACATCGCGAGCCACGGCCACCTCCGCCACCTTCCAGGCCAGAACCAACGTTCGCTGCTGACCTTGGCTGGCAAATGAACGGGCGGAGCGACCCGCCACAGCAAACTCAATCTCGTCGCGATGCGGTCCCACCAACGTCACGCCGCGGCGAATTTCCTCGTCGGCGTGCTCATCAAGGGCAGCCAGCATGCGCTCGTACGCCCAGCCCTTCAGCTCTTCGCGATCATCGACCTGGGGCAAATCCCCCAGCGTGGACGCATAGGACACGTTGGCGGCTTCACCGGACGCCACTTGCCCGTAGGCAGTACGCACATGGCCCGCCAGCCGGTCGAGCAGGGCCAACCGGTGCACGAGCAGGGCCGCGCCCGCGCGGGCAATCGAATCGTTCCACGCGCCGAGCATCTCGCGGCAGCACCAGGCCCCCTTGAGCAAGGCGTTACGCTGGGTCACGCAGCGACCATAGGTGCTCGCAAGATCGGCATAGCGTGCGCTCAGTTGCATGCCAAAGTCGTCGAGGGCGGCGCGGCGCACACTGGCGCCTCGCTTAACCATGTCCAGATGGTCGGGGCAAAACAGTACGCTCGGCAGAACCCCGCGCACACCGGCGGCAGAGCATCTCTTGCCGTTGCGGCTAAACGAGCGTTTACCGTCCTCCGCGCTCAATCCCATATCAAGTACGCGGCCGTCGCCCTCGAGCCTCAGCTCGATCTTGCACGAGCCCACGCCATCATGGACGAGCTCGGCTGCGGTCGGATGCCTAAACGAGGCGCCGCTCGTCAGCAGCTGCAGCGCCTCTATGAGATTGGTCTTTCCCGCCGCGTTGGGTCCCGCAAGTATCGTCACGCCCTCGTCCAGGGCAAGACGATAGCTCTCGAAACTGCGGTAGTGCGCGACGGAAAGATCGCGGGCGAACATGGTCATGGCGCAGCGCTAGATGCGAACCGGCATGACCAGGTACAGGTAGTTGATCTTGTCGTAGGACTTGAAGATGCCCGCCTGCGAGTAGCTCTTGAGCTCCAGCGTGATCTCCTTCTCCTTGGACAGGGCATTGAGGCAGCCGAAGATGTAGTGGTAGTTGAAGGCGATGGTACCCGACTCGCCCTCGGCCTCGACATCGATCGTCTCCTGCGCAAGGTCCTGGTCATTGGAAATGGAGGACAGGCCCATCTGCCCGTTCTCGACATCGATCTCGAACTTGACGGCGGGGTTGGCGCTCGCGATAACGGCCACGCGCTTGAGGGCGGCGTTAAAGGCGGCGACGTCGATCTTGACGCTCGTCACGCACGAATCGGGGATGAGCTGCTTGTAGTTGGGGTACACGCCCTCGATGCGGCGCGACACGTAGGTGGTGTTGCCGGCCTCAAAGACGACCTGAGTGTCGGTAGCTCCGATCATGATGGTCGCCTGGCTGGCCATGATGTTCAGCGCGTCGTTAAAGGCGTCGGCCGGAACGTTGAGCTCAAAGGAACCCTCGAGGGTCGAGGTCTCGACCTGCGTATCGCACACGGCCAAGCGGAAGGAATCGGTCGCCACCAGGCGCACGGTGTTGTTCTCGACCTTCATGTGCACGCCACCCA
>CABRZY010000082.1 GCA_902475475.1 uncultured Collinsella sp. | reverse complement strand
GGTTACCCGCAGTACTACGACGGCATTGGCATGATCCGCTCGTATCTGGACGAGACCGACGACGTGCTTGCCGCCGACGCCGAGCGTCTGGCCCGCGTCCGCGCTGGCATCGCCGCCCGCAGCCAACACCTGCTGTGCCTCTCGGGCGCCAGCGCACGCGACACGGTGGCCCGCTTTGTGGAGTCGCCGCATGGTCTCGCCGGCACTGTCACAGCCATCAAGAACCGCTACTTTGGCGGCAACGTGGACGTGACCGGCCTCATCGTCGCGTGTGACATTCTGGAGCAGCTGCCCCAAGACCTGTCGGGGGTTATGCTCTTTGTGCCTAAGCTCATGTTCAACGCTGACGGCATGACGCTTGACGAGTATCATCGTGACGATTTACTCGCAAGCCTTACCAGTCGCGGCGCCGAGGTTCATGTGGTGTCGACCATGCCGCATGAGCTGCTCGATACCCTGGAGCACTTCCTTGGCATTGTGCCTGCCGACTCTAACACTTCCACTGACCCTACCCATTAAAGGAGTGCAGATGAAACCTATCGTCGCCGTCGTCGGACGCCCCAACGTGGGCAAGTCCACGCTCGTTAACCGCCTGGCCCAGACCTCGGACGCCATCGTCCACGAGTCCCGCGGCGTTACGCGCGACCGCTCGTACCACACGGCCGATTGGAATGGCCGTGAGTTCACCATCGTCGACACGGGCGGTATCGAGCCGCTTAAGAGCGACGACGTCTTTGCCACGTCCATCCGCGACCAGGCACTCGCCGCCGCCGAGGAGGCCGCCGTCATCCTGTTTGTGGTCGACGGCCGCACTGGCGTCACCGAGGAGGACGAGTCGGTCGCCCGCATGCTCAAGCGCTGCGACAAGCCGGTCTTTCTACTGGTGAACAAGCTCGACAACCCCGATCGCGAGAACGACAGCATCTGGGAGTTCTATTCGCTCGGCATCGGTGAGCCCACGCCGCTCTCGGCCCTTCACGGCCATGGCACGGGCGACCTGCTCGACGACATCGTGGCCCTGCTCCCCGAGGAAGAGGACGAGGTCGCCGACGAGTTCCCCGATGCACTGAACGTCGCCATCATCGGCCGCCCCAACGCCGGTAAGTCCTCGCTGTTCAACCGCATCCTGGGTGCCGACCGCTCCATCGTGTCCAACATCGCCGGCACCACGCGCGACGCCATCGATACGGTCGTGGAGCGCAACGGCAAGCACTACCGCATGGTCGACACCGCGGGCATTCGCAAGAAGAGCACCGTGTACGAGAACATCGAGTACTACTCCATGGTCCGCGGCCTGCGCGCCATCGACCGTGCCGACGTGGCGCTGCTCGTCGTCGACGCCTCCGTGGGCGTTACCGAGCAGGACCAGAAGGTCATGGGCTTGGCCATCGAGCGCGGCTGCGCCATCGTGGTGCTACTCAACAAGTGGGACCTGCTCGACGACGATCGCAAGCGCGAGGCCTGCATGGAGACCATCGACCGCCGTCTGGGCGTCATGGCCCCCTGGGCCCAGTACCTGCGCATCTCTGCCCTGACCGGCCGCAGCGTCGAGAAGATCTGGGCGATGGTCGACGCCGCCGAGAAGACGCGCTCGCAAAAGATCAGCACCTCGCGCCTCAACACGTTCCTCACCGACCTGCGCGAGTTCGGTCATACCGTGGTGGACGGCAAGCGCCGCCTGCGCATGCACTACGTGACCCAGACGGGCGTCAACCCGCCGACGTTCACGTTCTTCGTCAACCACAGCGATCTGGTCAACGACACCTACCAGCGCTATGTGGAGAACCGCATGCGCTCGACCTTCGATTTTGCCGGCACGCCCATTCGACTCTTCTTTAGGAAGAAGGAGCAAAAGGATGCTTAATCCGATTCTGCTGACCGCCATCTGCGCCGTGGTCTCGTTCTTTATCGGAGCGATTCCGTTTGGCCTGATCCTGGGCCGCGTGTTCAACCACACGGATATTCGCAAGGCGGGCTCCGGCAACATCGGCACCACCAACGCCCTGCGCGTGGCCGGCCCCAAGGTGGCCGCGCTCACGCTGCTGCTCGACTGCCTGAAGGGCGCCATCTGCGTCCTTATCGCCCGTCCACTCATCGCGAGCGTGGGCTATGGCTTCCCTGTGAGCATTATGGCTCCCGGTGCCACCGGCGATTGGATGCTCGGCGTCATTTGCCTGGCAGCGGTGTGGGGACACATCTTTTCTCCCTACCTTAACTTCCACGGCGGTAAGGGTATCGCCGTGGGCCTGGGTGTAATCCTTGCCTGGTACTGGCCCATCGGACTTTCGCTGCTGGGCATGTTTATCGTGGCCGTCGCCATCACCAAGTTTGTGTCGGTGGGCTCGCTTGCCGCGGCCATCGGCCTTCCAATCGCTGCCTGCGCGGTCTTTCCGTACAGCAGCCTGGGCCTCAAGTTTTGCATGGCGCTGATCGGCATCACCGTAGTGTGGGCCCATCGTGCGAACATCAAAAAGCTCATGGCCGGTAAGGAGTCCAAGCTCTCGTTTACCAAGCGCGTCACCGAGCCCGACGATAAGTAGGAGAGAGTCATGAATGTTGCGCTGATTGGCTCCGGCTCCTGGGGAACCGCCGTCGCCGGACTTGCCGCTGCGCGAGCCGAGCGCGTGACCATGTGGGCCCATAGCGAGCAGACGGCCGCCGGCATCAACGGCGAGCATCGCAACCCCCGCTATCTGGTGGACTACGTGCTGCCGGAAAACGCTGTCGCCACGACGGACCTGGCCCAGGCGTTCGACGGTGCTGATGCGATCATCTTTGCCGTGCCTTCGACGCATCTGCGCGACGTCTGCCACCAGGCGGCGCCGTTCATCGCGGACGAGACGCCGGTTCTGTGCCTCACCAAGGGCATCGAGCCCGAGTCCGGCCTGCTCATGAGTGAGGTCATCGTCAGCGAGATCGGCAACGAAGCGCGCGTGGCGGCGCTCTCGGGCCCCAACCATGCCGAGGAAATCTGCCGCGGCGGGCTTTCGGCTGCCGTCATCGCCAGTGAAGACCAGCAAGTGGGGGAGACCTTTAAGGAACTGCTGCTTTCCACGGCCTTCCGCATCTACCTGTCGCAGGACATGACCGGCGTCGAGGTATGCGGCGCCATGAAAAACGTCATCGCCATCGTGTGCGGCATCTCTGCCGGTACCGGCGCGGGCGACAACACGCTTGCTCTTATCATGACGCGCGGCCTGGCAGAGATCAGCCGCCTGGTGCACGCCCGCGGCGGTCAGGCCATGACTTGCATGGGACTTGCCGGCATGGGCGACCTTATCGCCACCTGCACCTCCGAGCATTCGCGCAACCGCACCTTTGGCTTCGAGTTTGCCCACGGCGTGTCGCTCGACGAGTACCAGGCCCGCACGCATATGGTGGTCGAGGGTGCCGTCGCGGCCCGCAGTGTCAGCGAACTCGCCCGTTCACTGGGCGTAGACATTCCGCTCACCTTTGCCGTGGAGCAAACGCTCTACAACGGTGTTACTTTGGATAGGGCGCTCGAGATTCTCACCGACCGCGTCCCCTCTCAAGAGTTCTACGGACTCGCCGACTAGCGCAGAAAGGCTACTACCATGGGTTCCATCAAAATCGCTCCGTCCATCCTCTCGGCCGACATGGCCAACCTGAAGGGCGAGCTCGACAAGATTGCCGGCGCCGACTACGTGCACTTCGACGTCATGGACGGTCACTTTACCGGCAACCTCACCTTTGGCGTTGACATCCTTAGGGCCGTCAAGCGCTCCACCGATGTTCCGGTCGATGCGCACCTGATGGTGTCGAACCCCGACGAGACGGTCGATTGGTACGCCGACGC
Organism: uncultured Collinsella sp.; assembly: GCA_902475475.1. Taxonomy (GTDB): domain Bacteria; phylum Actinomycetota; class Coriobacteriia; order Coriobacteriales; family Coriobacteriaceae; genus Collinsella. Next base: position 3,743 of record CABRZY010000082.1, on the reverse strand, counting down.
CGGTGCCGACATGATCACCGTGCACTACGAGGCTTCCACGCACCTGCACCGCACGCTCACCCATCTGCAGCAGCGCGGCGTCAAGGCCGGCGTGGTGCTCAACCCCGCCACCCCCGTGTGCGTACTCGAGAGCATCATCGACGTCGTCGATATGGTGCTGCTGATGAGCGTGAACCCCGGCTTTGGAGGCCAGAGCTTTATCCCCGGTACCATCGCCAAACTTCACGAGCTTACGGCCGTGTGCGAGCGCCACGGCGTGTCGCCCCTGATCGAGGTCGATGGCGGTATCTCTTCCAAGAACATCGCCGAGGTCGTCAAGGCCGGCGCCAACGTGCTCGTAGCCGGCTCCGCCGTATTTAAGTCCGAAGATCCCGCCGCCGAGGTTGCACTGCTGCAGAAGCTGGGCAACGAGGCCGCACAGGAGGCATAAACCCTTATGACCGCAGGTCAAAACCGCATACCCGTGAATCTTGACTATGCCGCCTCGACGCCCATGCGCGCCGAGGCGCTCCTTGCGCAGCGCGAGTACGACGACAGCGAGCTTGCCGGCGTCAACCCCAACTCACTGCATTCGCTCGGCCGCAAGGCCGCCGCGCGTCTGGAGGTTGCTCGCCGCGAGATCGCCCGTAGCTTTGGCGCGCGCGTCCGCCCGTCTGAGATCGTCCTGACCAACGGCGGTACCGAGGCCAACCAGCTGGCGCTCCTCGGTCTTGCCGAGGGCGCTCGTCAGCGCAATCGCAAGCGAGACCGCGTGATCGTGTCGGCGATCGAGCACGATTCGATTCTGGATAACCTGCCGCTGCTGCGCGCCGCCGGCTTTACCGTCGACCTGGTGCAGCCCTGTCGTACGGGCTACATCGAGCCTGCCGCGCTGAGCGACTTGCTAGGCGACGACGTGGCGCTCGTGAGCATTATGGTCGCCAACAACGAGACCGGCGTGGTGCAGCCCATCCGCGAGCTGGCCGCCGCCGCACATGCTGCCGGCGCCCTGTTTCATACCGATGCCATCCAGGGCTACTTGCATATTCCGCTCGATGTCACCGAGCTGGGCGTCGATGCTATGACCGTTGCCGCGCACAAGATCGGCGGCCCTGTGGCATCCGGCGCGCTCTACCTTAAGAACCGCACGCCGCTGCGTCCGCGCATCTTTGGCGGTGGACAGGAAGCCGGCCGTCGCGCCGGTACGCAGGATCTGCGCACGCAGCTGGCTTTTGCCGCAGTCGCTTCCGTGTTGCTGCCGAATGTGGGCCAGGAGCGTGCGACGCTGCAGGCCCTTTCCGACAAGCTCTACGCCACGCTTACGGCCCATCCTCGCATTCACGCCACGATGGGCGACTACGCGCAGGCCGATCGTCTGCCGGGTATGGTTTCAATCTACGTCGACGGCATGGACTCCGAGGAGCTCATCATCAAGCTCGACGCCGCCGGCTTTGAGGTTTCGGCCGGATCGGCTTGCTCGAGCGGCAGCATGGACCCGAGCCACGTGCTCAGCGCCATGGGCATCGGCCGCGAGCAGGCGCTGGGCGCACTGCGCATCTCATTCGATGATCGCGTGAACTCTGCCGACCTGGACGACTTTGCCCAGGCACTGCTTTCGATCGTAGGTGCCGCATGATTGTCGCCGAGCTCGAGCGCGCCCTGCTGGTGCGCTATCCCAAGACGGATGCTGAACCCTGGGACCATGTAGGCCTGTCCGTTGGAGACCCTGCAGCCAAGGTCACCGGCGTGGCCTGTGCGCTCGATGCAACCGAGGCCAACGTGCACCGCGCTCTCGAGGCCGGCGCTAACGTGCTGCTGACGCATCATCCTATCTATATCAAGGCGCCCGAGGCCTTTTGTCCGGCGGATGCGTCGCGCCCCCAGTGCAGCGCGGCACTCTACGAGGCCGCCCGCAGCGGCGTGAGCATTATTTCGCTCCATACCAATCTGGACCGCTCGCACGAGGCGCGTGCCTGCCTAAGTGAGCTGCTGGGCGCCGCGCCCGTGAGCTCGCTGGAGCACATGGACGACCCCGAGGCGACCGGTCTGGGCGCGCTTGCAACGCTCGACGACCCGTGCACGCTGCGCGATCTTGCCGCCCGTGCTGCCATGGTCTTCGGAAGCGACCCGCGCGTATGGGGCGATGCCGAGCGCCCGTGCCGCACCGTCGCCATTCTGGGTGGCTCCCTCGGCGACTTTGGTGAGCTTGCCATCGCCGCCAGTGCGGATGTCATCGTGACCGGAGAGGCCGGTTACCACGTGGCGCAGGACCTAGCGCTGCGCGGTCTGGGCGTCACCCTGCTCGGCCACGACCGCTCCGAGGAGCCGTTCGTGGATATCTTGATGAACTCTGCAGTTGACGCAGGGGTCGACCCCCGTCATGCGATTAAAATACTGAACCCTTGCCAATGGTGGACTGTGACAAAAGGAGAGAACTTATGAGCGCCGGCGCTACGCTACTCAAGCTGCAACAGATCGATTTGGAGCTCGCCCGCAACAAGAGCGAACTTGCCAATATGCCGGAGCTCAAGGAGCTCGCTTCCAAGCGCAAGACCTATGTGAAGCTCAAGTCCGAGATGACCAAGCTCTACGCCCAGCGCAAGGATCTGGACATTGAGCTCGACGATCTCAACACCACCGAGATTCAGACCAATAACGCCATCGAGGCCGCTAAGAAGCGCCACGTTGACGGCTCCGACTACCGCGAGGTACAGGACCTGGAAAACGAGCTCGCCACCCTGGCCAAGCGCCTGGACAAGATTGAGCACACCCGCAAGGACGTTGTTGTCGCCCATAAGGAGGCGCTCGACCGCGAGGCCCGCGCGCAGGCCATCATCGCCAAGTTCGAGGAGGGCGTGAAGGCCGATACCAAGGCCGCCCGCACTAAGGCTGCCGACCTGCAGGCTCAGATTGACGCCGCCACTAAGGAACGCACCGCGCTTGCCGCCACGCTGCCGGCCGACGTGCTCACCGACTACGAGCATCTGCTCAAGCAGTTCCGCGGCCTGGCCGTCGAGACCATCCAGGGCAACATCCCCACAGTCTGCCACACCGCGCTGCAGGCATCGTCCATGAGCGACCTCAACCACGACGGTAGTGAGATTACGCACTGCCCGTACTGCCACCGCCTGCTGGTGCTTCCCAGCAAGGAAGCTTAAATGATGACGGCGGCATCCAACAATTCAATGCAACTTGAGGGAAAAACGATCCTGCTGGGCATTACCGGCGGGATCGCCGCCTATAAGTCGTGCAATATCGTGCGCCTACTGCAAAAACGCGGCGCGCGCGTCAAGGTCGTTATGAGCGAGCATGCCACCGAGTTTGTGGGTCCGCTCACTTTCCGTGCGCTCACCAAAGAGCCGGTTGCCGTGGGCCTGTTCGACGACCCCTCCGACCCCATCCACCACATTTCGCTGGCGCAGGAGCCCGATCTAGTGGTCGTGGCGCCCGCGACGGCCAATATCATCGCCAAGATGGCCAACGGTATCGCCGATGACCTCATCTCAACTACGCTGCTTGCCACGCCGCGACCTATCGTGGTCGCACCCGCTATGAACAACGGCATGTGGAAGGCTCCGGCGACGCAGGCCAACATGGCCACGTTGCGTGACCGTGGCGTCCATGTGGTGGGACCCGGCAGCGGCTACCTTGCCTGCGGCGACGTGGACACGGGTCGAATGAGCGAGCCCGAGGACATCGTCGAGGCCGTCTGCGAGGTGCTCGACCCCGCGCCTCAGGACCTGGCAGGTAAGCGCGTCGTGATT
>CABRZY010000081.1 GCA_902475475.1 uncultured Collinsella sp. | reverse complement strand
AGCAGTATTAAGGACGCGATCTGCAAGATTGCTATCGGCTTGGATGGACTCGAAGGCCTGCTTGATTTGATTGGATTTCACGGTCGCCCTCCTCTAGGATGAATTTGAGCTTCGATCGACCACGGGCTAAACGCGTTCGAACGGTCGCGGCTGGTACATGCAACAACTCGGCAATCTCTGAGGTCGAAAAGCCCAGATAGTAATAGAGCACGATGGGAACGCGGAATCGCTCCGGAAGTCGCATAACGTCTGACAAGACCGCCTTGGTCTCATCCTGCGCCGCCGAAAGCGAATCGGCCAGGTTCTCAATATCCTCCACACGCCTCCATGGCTTTCGAAAGAGCGATTTGCATTCATTGATCGTGACCCGGATAAGCCAGCGGCGAAGATGCTCCCAACTCTCAAAATGTCCATCGCTTTTAAGCAGCTTAAGGAAGACATCCTGGGCAACATCGTCGGCGTCGGCACAATCGCGCAGGTACGTCAATGCGATTCGAAACACGACATCACGGTGATCCTCGACCGCCTGTCTAAATGCTTGTTCTTCCATAATCACCTCCCGGTGATGCTGATGTTTCTTGCTGAGGCCCTCACCATAGATACGCTCTGGCCGAACGAAATGTTTCAAATTCAAGCAGGAATAACCTACCAAAATAAACCTATCCCCTTTTGGCAGGTTTTCTTCACCAAAAAAGACCCGCTCCCCTGTTGAGAAGCGGGTCTTTGGAAGGGCGGTTAACGTACTAAGAAATTACTCCTCGTCGTTGTCCTTGGCCTCTTCGGCGTCATCGGTGTCCACGAGCTGGTTGAGCAGCTCGTCGAGGGAAGCCATGTCCTCGTTGATCGCGCCGTTGGCGGGAGCCTTCTTGTCGTCGATCGGGGCGCCCAGGAGCTCCTCGTCGGCGTCGGCGTGATGCGTCGGAGCGGAGGTACCCAGCAGGATATCGTCCGGACCGTCGGGGCTAAAGACCATCTGCAGCAGCTGCGAGAGGTCTTCCTCGTCGGCAACGTCGTCGTTGTTCTCGAGGATGTAGAGCAGATCGTGGGCCTCGAGGCCGTCACGGAGCTCCTCGATCGCCTTGGCACCGATGCCGTCGATGCGCAGCAGATCCTCCTCGGACTTGCCGACCAGGTCGCCCACCGTCTCGATGCCGACCTCGCTGAACTTGTTGGTCCAGCGCTGCGACACGCCCAGGTCGTCGAACAGGTACAGGCGAGCCTTCTCGGCGGAGATGGTATGGCCGTTGCGGGTGAACGAACCGTCAGCACCACCGAACTCGTCGTAGCCGGCCCAGTCGAGCTGCTGCGGGAGCTGCTCGTCCAGGTCCTTGAGCTCCACAGGAGCCCACTCGGGCAGCGACTTGGCGTTGGGCGAAGCCGGGCCGTCGATGTCCACGTAGCCGTCGGCCGTGCGATACGTCAGCTTGACGTTAGCGTACGGCTTGAGGCCGGTACCGGCCGGGATCTTCTTACCGACGATGACATTGGACTTAAGGTCGAGCAGGTGGTCGACCTTGCCCTCGATGGCAGCCTCGGTAAGGACGCCGGCGGTACGGATGAACGAAGCGCTCGACAGCCAGGAGTCGATGTTGGACGCGACCTTGAGCGTACCCAGGATGACGGGCTCGGCCACGGGGGCCTGACCGCCCAGACGGGCAACGCGCTCGACCTCGTCGGCGAACTCGTAGCGGTCGACGTACTGACCAAGCAGGTACTTGGAGTCACCGGGGTTGGTGATCTGAACGCGACGCAGCATCTGACGTGCGAGCACCTCGATGTGCTTGTCGTTCAGGTCGACGCCCTGGCTGGTGTAGACGTCCTTGACGCTCTCGACGAAGGTGTGCATCGTCGACTCGATGTCGGTCAGCTTGCGCAGGTTGCGGAAGTTGACGAAGCCCTTGGTGATCTGGTCGCCGGCGCGAACCTCGCAGCCGTCCTCGATCTCGGGCATAAAGCGCACCGAAGCGGGGACGCGACGCTCGTCGAGGACACGGGTGTGATCCTCGGAGTCGGTGAGCGTCAGCACGTACTCGGACTTCTCGGGCTTAATCGAGAGGTGGCCGGAGTACGGAGCCAGCTCGGCCTCGCGACCCAGAATCTTCTCGTTGACGTTGCCGACGATATCGAACATACGGCTGACCGTAGGCAGACCCTGCGTAATATCGTCGACGCCAGCGACGCCGCCGGAGTGAATGGTACGCATCGTAAGCTGCGTACCGGGCTCGCCGATGGACTGGGCGGCAATAATGCCGACGGCAGTACCGATGGCGACCGGACGACGGGTGGAAAGATCCCAGCCGTAGCACTTCTGGCACACGCCGTACTTGGAGCGGCAGGTGAGCAGCGCGCGGAGCTTGACCTTCTTGAGGCCCGCATCGACCATCTTCTGGATGTCGGCGACCTTCTCGATGTAGCCGTCCTGCTCAAAGAGCACGGTGCCATCGGGAGCCACGACGTCCTCGATGAAACAGCGGCCGACGAGGTCGGTGTTGAGGTCGGTGGTACCGGGGATGATGAGGTTGTAGGTGACGCCCTCGTGCGTACCGCAGTCCTCCTCGCGGACGATGACGTCCTGGGCCACGTCGACCAGACGACGGGTCAGGTAACCAGAGTCCGAGGTGTGGGATGCGGTATCGACCAGGCCCTTACGGGCGCCGTAGGTCGAAATGAAGTACTCGAGCGGCAGCAGGCCCTCGCGGAAGTTCGCCTTAATGGGAAGGTCGATCGTCTCGCCGGACATGTCTGCCATCAGGCCACGCATGCCGCCGAGCTGACGCAGCTGGGTCTTAGAACCACGGGCGCCGGAGTCGGCCATCATGTAGAGCGGGTTCTCCTCGTCGAACATGTCGAGCATGAGCGCTGCAACCTTATCGGTACAAGCGGTCCACTCGTTAACGACTTCGATGTGGCGCTCCGTCTCGTTGATGAAGCCCTCCTCGAAGTACTCGTTGATCTGGTCGACGTTGGCCTGGGCGCGATCGAGCAGCTCCTGCTTCTCGGCAGGGATGAGAGCGTCCCACACCGAGATGGTGAGGCCGGCGCGGGTAGCGTAGTGGAAGCCGGAGTACTTGATGGCGTCGAGGATCGGACCGACCTTGGCCTCGGGGTAACGATCGCAGCAGTCCGCAACCAGCTTGGCCACATCGCCCTTGACCATCTTGTAGTTCATGAACTCATAGTCTTCGGGCAGGCACTGGCGGTTGAAGATGATGCGGCCGATGGAGGTCTCGAAGCGCGCGGTCTTGTTGCCGGTGACGTCGTAGTCGACAAACTCGTTCTTGCCGTTCTTGACGCGGAAGATACGGGTACCGTCCTCGTTGATGACATTGGCGTCGGCAGCGGACACGCGGACCTGAATCTTGGCCTGCATGTCGACCTCGGAGCGGCAGTCATAGGCGTGCAGCGCATCGTCGAAGCTGGCGAACACGTGGTTCTCGCCCGGCAGACCGTCGCGGACCTGGGTGAGGTAGTACACACCGATGATCATGTCCTGCGAGGGGATGTTGACCGGCTTGCCGGATGCCGGCGAGCGCAGGTTGTTCGCAGAGAGCATGAGCACGCGGGCCTCGGCCTGAGCCTGGCTGGACAGCGGCACGTGGACAGACATCTGGTCGCCGTCGAAGTCGGCGTTGAAGGGCGAGCAGACCAGCGGGTGCAGGTGGATAGCCTTGCCCTCGACCAGCACCGGCTCAAAGGCCTGGATGGACAGACGGTGCAGGGTCGGTGCACGGTTGAGCAGCACGACGCGGCCGTCGATGACCTCTTCGAGGATGTCCCACACAAAGGTGGCACCGCGGTCGATAGCGCGCTTGGCGCCCTTGATGTTCTCGACCTTGCCAAGCTCGACCAGGCGCTTCATGACGAAGGGCTTGAAGAGCTCCAGCGCCATGGTCTTGGGCAGACCGCACTGGTGCAGCAGCAGCTTGGGGTCGGTAACGATTACCGAACGGCCGGAGTAGTCGACACGCTTACCCAGCAGGTTCTGACGGAAACGACCCTGCTTGCCCTTGAGGGCCTCGGCGAGCGACTTGAGCGGGCGACCGCCACGGCCAGAGACCGGGCGACCACGACGGCCGTTGTCGAACAGGGCGTCCACAGACTCCTGGAGCATGCGCTTCTCGTTATTCACGATGATCGCAGGGGCGTCCAGGTCGAGCAGGCGCTTGAGTCGGTTGTTACGGTTGATCACGCGACGATACAGGTCGTTGAGGTCGGACGCGGCGAAGCGGCCGCCGTCGAGCTGGACCATCGGGCGCAGATCGGGCGGAATGACCGGGATGACGTCCAGGATCATGTTCGCGGGGCTGTTGCCGCCCTTCAGGAAGGCGTCAACGACCTCGAGGCGCTTGACGGCCTTCTCGCGCTTCTGCTTCTGGGAATCCTCGTCGGCGATGATGGCCTTGAGCTTCTCGGCCTCGGAGGGGAGGTCGATGGCAGCGAGCAGGTCGCGGACGGCCTCGGCACCCATACCACCCTTGAAGTACATGGAGTAGTAACGGGTCATCTCGCGGAACAGCGGCTCATCGGAGATGAGGTCGCGCTCGGTGAGCTTCATGAAGGCGTTGAAGGCGTCCGTGCGGAGCTGCTTCTCGTCCTTGCACTCTTCCTCGATGTCAACGATGCCAGAGGCGATCTCCTCGGGGGTCAGCGGCTCCTCGTCGGAGAACTCGTCAAAGTTCTCGGGGTCGCCCTGCTCCTTGAGGGACTCGATCTGGCGGGCGCACTCGGCATCGATCTCTTCCAGATCGGCGGCGAGCTCCTCGCGCAGGTCGTCGGCGTCGGCCTCGCGAGCCTCGTAGTCAACCTCGGTGATGATGTAGCTGGCAAAGTACAGAACCTTCTCGAGGTCCTTGGACTTGATGTCGAGCATACGGCTCATCGGGAAGCTCGTGGGGCTCTTGAAGTACCAGATGTGGGACACGGGAGCGGCGAGCTCGATGTGGCCCATGCGGTCGCGACGCACCTTGGCCGAGGTGACCTCGACGCCGCAGCGCTCGCAGACGATGCCCTTAAAGCGGATGCCCTTGTACTTGCCGCAGGAGCACTCCCAGTCCTTGGCGGGACCGAAGATCTTCTCGCAGAACAGGCCGTCCTTCTCGGGCTTGAGGGTACGGTAATTGATGGTCTCCGGCTTCTTGACCTCACCGTGCGACCAGGAACGGATCTGGTCGGCGGAGGCAAGGGAGATCTTTACCGAGTCAAAATCAGTAGCTTCGAAATCTGCCACAGTCAACTACTCCTTATCAGTGGTCGTGGCGGCGACAGCCTCGGGCGCCTCGGCGGTCTCGGCATCCTGGGCCTCGACGTCGGCGTCAACGCCGGCGAGCGCAGCCAGGTCGTCGAGAGCAGAGGTCTCCTCGGCGGTCACGGGGGCGGAGGCGTCCTCGTCGGCATCGTGCATGGGCTCGATGTCCAGCGCGAGGGAACGGATCTCCTTGACGAGAACCTTGAAGGACTCGGGGATACCCGGGACAGGAACGTTCTCGCCCTTGACGATGGACTCGTAGGTCTTGACGCGGCCCACGGTATCGTCGGACTTGACGGTCAGGATCTCCTGCAGGACGTTGGAAGCACCGTATGCGTACAGCGCCCAAACTTCCATCTCGCCGAAGCGCTGGCCGCCGAACTGGGCCTTGCCGCCCAGAGGCTGCTGGGTAACCAAGCTGTAAGGGCCAGTCGAACGGGCGTGGATCTTGTCGTCGACCATGTGGCCGAGCTTGAGGATGTAGGACGTACCCACGGTAATGGGCTCGCGGAACTCCTCGCCGGTGCGGCCGTCGAACAGACGGGTCTTGCCGCGCTCGTCAAGCTGGGTGACGAACTCGGGACGCATGTGATCGCCAAAGGCAGCGGTGGCCTTGTTGAGCATGTTCTTGTTGGCACGACGAATGACCTCGGCGATCTCGTCCTCCTTGGCGCCGTCGAAGACAGGCGTGGCAGTGAAGAACGGACCGGGGACGTACTTGTCGGAGTCGGCCTGCTCGGTATCCCAACCGCAGGCAGCAGCCCAGCCAAGGTGGCACTCGAGCAGCTGGCCGACGTTCATACGCGAAGGAACGCCCAGCGGGTTGAGGATAACGTCGATCGGGGTACCGTCAGCCATGTAGGGCATGTCCTCGACCGGCAGAACGTTACAGATAACACCCTTGTTGCCGTGGCGGCCGGCGATCTTATCGCCCTGCTGAATCTTACGACGCTGGGCGACGTAGACGCGCACCTGCTCGTTGACGCCGGGGGCCAGATCGTCGCCGTTCTCGCGGCTAAAGCGGACGACGTCGATGACGCGGCCGTAAGCGCCGTGAGGCATCTTAAGGGAGGTGTCGCGGACGTCGTGGGCCTTGGCACCGAAGATGGCGCGCAGCAGGCGCTCCTCGGCGGTCAGAGCGCTCTCGCCCTTAGGCGTGACCTTGCCGACCAGGATGTCGCCAGGGCCGACCTCAGCGCCGATGCGGATAATGCCGTCCTCGTCGAGGTTAGCAAGCATATCCTCGGAGAGGTTCGGGATCTCGCGGGTGATCTCCTCGGGGCCGAGCTTGGTGTCGCGGGCATCGATCTCGTGACGGGTGATGTTGATGGTCGTCAGCAGGTCCTCGGCCACCAGGCGCTCGGACACGACGATACCGTCCTCGTAGTTGAAGCCTTCCCACGGCATGTATGCCACGGTGAGGTTCTGGCCCAGTGCGAGCTCGCCATGATCGGTCGAAGGACCGTCAGCCAGGGGCTCGCCCTGCTCAACGGTGTCACCGACGCGCACGAGCGGACGGTGGTTGATGCAGGTGGACTGGTTGGAGCGCTGGTACTTGGCCAGATGATACTCATCCATGCCGCCGGCATGCTTGACGATGATCTTGGCGGCGTCGGCAAAGATGACCTCGCCGGCGTTCTTGGCCAGGGTGACCTCGCCGGAGTCCAGGGCGGCGCGACGCTCCATGCCGGTACCGACATAGGGAGCGGCAGGGTGAACCAGCGGCACGGCCTGACGCTGCATGTTAGCGCCCATCAGCGTACGCTTGGCGTCGTCGTGCTCGAGGAACGGAATCAGCGTGGCTGCGACGGAGAGCATCTGACGCGGCGAGACGTCCATGTAGTCGACGTCCTCGACAGGCACGTCGGCGGGAGCGCCGAAGGAGCCGTCGAAGTCTCGGGTACGGGCGATCACGGTGTGCGGGCGGACAAGCTTGCCCTCGGCATCGGTCGTGATGAACTCGTTGGTCTTGGGATCGAGCGGCGTGTTGGCCGGCGCAATGACGTGCTTCTCTTCCTCGTCAGCGGTCATCCAGTCGATCTGGTCGGTGGCAACGCCGTTCTCGACGCGACGGAACGGGGCCTCGATGAAGCCGTACTCGTTGACGCGGGCGTAGAGGGCGAGCGAGCCGATCAGGCCGATGTTGGGGCCTTCGGGGGTCTCGATCGGGCACATGCGGCTGTAGTGCGAGTTGTGAACGTCGCGGACGGCCGTCGGCACGTTGGTGCGGCGGCTGGAGCCGGACTTGTGGCCGGCAAGACCGCCAGGGCCGAGTGCGGACAGACGGCGCTTGTGGGTCAGACCGGTCAGGGGATTCGCCTGGTC
>CABRZY010000080.1 GCA_902475475.1 uncultured Collinsella sp. | reverse complement strand
CACAGCAAATCGAGGAGCTCGAGGAGCTTTGCCGCGGCTATAAGCAGTTTTTGAGTGAGAACAAGACCGAGCGCCTGTGCGTCAAGGCCGGCATCAAGATGGCCGAGGAGGCGGGATACGTCGACCTGGAGACCGTAATCGCCGCAGGCCGCGAGCTTAAGGCAGGCGACAAGGTGTATGCCGCTAACCACGGCAAGGACCTTATGCTCGTCAATCTGGGCACCGCCCCGCTCGAGCAGGGCTTTAACATCCTGGGCGCGCACGTGGACTCGCCGCGCCTGGACCTTAAGCAGAACCCCGCCTTCGAGGCCGGCGACATGGCTTATCTCGACACGCACTACTACGGCGGCGTCAAGAGCTACCACTGGGTAGCCTCCCCGCTCGCACTCGTGGGCGTCATCTGCAAAAAGGACGGTACCACCGTCGACATCAATATCGGCGACAAGGCGGACGATCCGGTCTTTACCATCTCCGACCTGCTGATCCATCTCTCGAGCGAGCAGATGTCTAAGCCTGCCAAAGACGCCGTCGACGCCGAGATCCTCGACGTGATCGTGGGCGGCCGTCCCGTCAAGTTCGATGAGGACGACAAGGACGCCCCCAAGGAGCCCGTCAAGCAGATGTTCCTGGATATCCTCAAGGAGCAGTACGACGTCGAGGAGGAGGACTTCCTCTCCGCCGAGATCGAGGTCGTGCCCGCCGGCCCCGCCCGCGACATGGGCCTCGACCGCTCCATGATTCTGGGCTATGGCCATGACGACCGCGTCTGTGCCTACCCCTCCATGCTCGCCCAGATCAACGTCACCAACGTGGAGCGCACGAGCATCACGCTCATCGTCGACAAGGAGGAGATCGGTTCCGTGGGTGCCACCGGCATGACGAGTCGCTTCTTCGAGAACACCGTCGCCGAGATCATGATGCTCGCCGGCGAGGACAGCCCGCTGGCTCTGCGCCGCGCGCTCGCCCGCAGCCGTATGCTCTCCTCCGACGTGTCCGCCGGCTTCGACCCGGGCTATGCCGGCAAGTTCGAGACCAAGAACGCGGCCTTTATGGGTCGCGGCCTGTGCTTTAACAAGTACACGGGCAGCCGCGGCAAGGGCGGCTCTAACGACGCCGACGCCGAGTATGTGGCCCTCGTCCGCGACATCATGGACGAGGCCGGCGTGGACTTCCAGACCTGCGAGCTCGGCCGCGTCAACGCTGGTGGCGGCGGCACCATCGCCTACATCATGGCCAAGTACGGCATGAACGTCATCGACTCCGGCGTTGCCGTCCTGTCCATGCACGCCCTGTGGGAGGTCGCCAACAAGGCCGACATCTACGAGGCATATCGCGGTTACAAGGCCTTCATCGAGCGAGCCTAACCAACCCTTCATCAGTTGCGGTGAAATACGGACTAAACTGGCCCATAAACGGCCAAAACAGACCGTATTCCACCGCAACTTTTTTGGCAGAGGAGAGTCCATGCTGCAGGTCATCATTTCGCCCGCCAAGCAGATGCGCGCGGCCCAAGATGCTTTTGAAGTCCTGGGCATCCCACCCTTTGTGCGCGAGACGGCTCGCCTCCACCGCGCACTGCTAGATATCGAGCGGAATGAAGGCAGCGGCGGCCTGCAGGCGCTGTGGAACGTGAGTGACAAACTGCTGGGACCTTGCCTCAACACACTGCATGAGTTCGGGCCCATCCTGAAAAGCGGCGATCTCGACAATCCCGCACTCGCCCGTCACCTCTCCCCTGCCGTCATGTCCTATCACGGCATTCAATACCAGAGCATGGCACCCGAGGTGATGGATTCCGCACAGCTCGCATGGCTGCAAGACCATCTGTGGATCCTCTCCGGCCTCTACGGGTGCGTTCGTCCCTTTCATGCCGTCGAACCGTATCGGCTGGAGATGGGCGCGAAGCTTGTCGTCGACGGTGCCCGAGACCTCTACGCATTTTGGAGCGATAAGCTCGCGCGGGCTATCGCCCCGGCAGGCTCAAACACCACGATCGTCAACCTCGCCAGCGTAGAGTATGCCAAAGCCGTTCTGCCCCACCTCGCGGGCGACGCCACAGCCGTCACGTGTCTCTTTGGCGAGGGTATCCGCAACGGGAAGCCCATCCAACGGTCGACCGCCAGCAAAAAGGCGCGCGGCTCCATGGTGCGGTGGATGGCAGAAAACAAGCTCGAGGATGCAAGCGAACTTACCGCATTCAACATCGGCTATCGCCACGTCCCCGAGCTCTCATACCTAGGCACCCTCATTTTCATCAACGAACAGATGCTCTAGAGCCGGCACCCAACACTGACCCGCTCAGCCTTCTCTATATAACTTGCGGTGGAATAATTCCTATTTGAGCCTTTTTCGCACAATCAGGAACTATTCCACCGCAACTTTTATGAATTGGCTGCTAGGCTCGACACCTATTCTGCTAGACCGTCGGCCTTTGCAATCCCGTTTGTCGAACCGTCCTGATAGACAATCTTGACGTGCTCGACCTCGGACACCGCAACACCCGACGGGGGCTCCAGGCGCCATTCCGTCAGCGCGATATCCATCGTCGTGGGCACATCCCCTTGATCTTTGAGCTTCACCGTCAACGTTTTGAACGTCGCATCATACGTCACGCGTTCGATTTCCTCACCAGGAATAGACCCACCACTCAGCTGCAACTGCACAAACTCATCGCACGGGTACCAATAATCGCCCGGAACGGCGAGCGTATTGGCATTACCGCCAGTACTCCTCACCGTCATAATCGGTAGGCTATCATCAGCCTCGAACTCCCATGCAGCGCCGCCGCGACCACCAAACGTCCAGATACAAAAGGCAATCACCAGCACGGCAAGCACCGCAAAACCGATCGCGACAAGGCCATGGTGCGCACGGCTTTCCTCGGCCGATACATCCCATTGCGTCTCTCGATATAGATGCTTGTCTTCCATGTTCGCCTCCTCACAGGCACGCTCGTTAGGCCAATCGTACCCATTCGAGCTATACTTGAGCCCATTACATAAACGGGGGGCTTGCAGGACAAGACGGCAGGCTGAGATTGGGCGCGCCCGCCCTGACCCGCAAACCTGATATGGGTAATGCCAACGAAGGGAGCCGTGCCAATGAGCACACAGACCGAGCCCAAGCTCGTCACGCAAATCGACTTCGCCCGCGCCGGGCAGATCACACCGCAGATGAAGGAAGTCGCCGAGCGCGAGCATCGCGACCCCGAGTACATCCGCGAGCGCGTGGCCGACGGCCGCATCGCCATTCCTGCCAACATCGTGCACATCAAAAAAGGCATGCGCGCCTTTGGCGTCGGTGAGGGCCTGTCCACCAAGGTCAACGTGAACTTGGGCATCTCGGGCGACAAGGCCGATGCCGCCGAGGAATGGAAGAAGGTCAAGATCGCCGAGGACTTTGGCGCCGACGCCATCATGGACCTCTCCAACTCGGGCAAGACGCGCCAGTTCCGCCAGCAGCTCATCGACGAGACGCCGCTCATGGTAGGTACCGTCCCCATGTACGACGCCATCGGCTACATGGAAAAGCCGCTGGTCAAGCTTACCAAGGACGACCTGTTCGAGGTCGTGCGCGCGCACGCCGAGGACGGCGTGGACTTTATGACCATCCACTGCGGCATCAACAAGTCGGTCACAAAGACCTTTAAGGAGACCGGCCGCCTCATGAACATCGTGAGCCGCGGCGGCTCGCTGCTGTTTGGCTGGATGGAGGTCACCGGTAACGAGAACCCGTTCTATGAGTTCTACGACGAGCTGCTCGAAATCTGCCACGAGTACGACGTGACGATTTCGCTCGGCGACTCCTGTCGCCCGGGCTGCCTCTACGACTCCAACGACGCCACCGAGACCGCCGAGATGATCGAGCTGGGCAAGCTGTGCAAGCGCGCATGGGCCGCCGGCGTCCAGGTTATGGTCGAGGGTCCGGGCCACATGGCGCTCGACGAGATCGCCGCCAACATGAAACTGCAGAAGCGCCTGTGCCACAACGCCCCGTTCTATGTGCTCGGGCCGCTGGTGACCGATATCGGCGTGGGCTACGACCACATCACCGCTGCCATCGGCGGCGCTATCTCCGCCAGCTCCGGCGCCGACTTCCTGTGCTACGTGACGCCGGCCGAGCACTTGTGCCTGCCCAACGCCCAGGACGTGCTCGACGGCCTCATGGCCACCAAGATTGCCGCACACGCCGCCGACATCGCCAAAAAGGTGCCCCACGCCCGCGACATGGACGACAAGATGGGCCAGGCACGCCGCAAGCTCGACTGGGACGCCATGTGGGAGTGCGCGCTCGACCCGGTTACGGGCAAGAAGCGCTACGAGGAGTCCCCCGCCGCCACCGAGGGCACTTGCACCATGTGTGGCAAGATGTGCGCCGTCCGCACCGTCAACAAGGTGTTCGAGGGCACGACGATCGATCTTGGCATGGAGGATTAACTCGCCAACGGAGCCACAATCGGCCACAAGGTGTTCGTCAATTGTTGACATGTGAACATTTTCTTACATTTGCGTAAAGATTGCACCACCCGCCCGGGATCGGCATACAGCCGGCCCGGGCAACTTTATAATGCAGGCAGGAGACCCATTTGAATCCGACCGAACAAGGGAGCGAACATGGATCGTAGCAAGGTACCTGCCGTCCTGTCCATCGCAGGATCCGATTCCAGCGGCGGTGCCGGCATTCAGGCCGACATCAAGACCATCACGGCGCACCGCTTGTATGCCGAGACGGCCATCACGGCCATCACCGCACAGAACACCCTGGGCGTCACTGCCGTGCAGAATATCTCCCCGGATATTGTCGCGGCGCAGATCGATGCCGTTTTTGACGATATCCGCCCCAGTGCCGTCAAGATCGGCATGGTTTCCTCTGCCGAGATTATCGAAGTCATAGCCGACCGCTTGAACGCCTGGGAGGCACAAAATATCGTCGTCGACCCCGTCATGGTCGCCACTTCGGGCGCTCGCCTCATCGCCGAGGACGCCGCCGAAGCGCTTACACGCCGCCTGTTCCCACTGGCGACCGTTATCACACCCAATATTCCCGAGGCCATGGCGCTGCTCGATTACGAAGTCGATTCCGAGCGCACGCAGCAAAATGCCGCCATGCTCCTCACCCGCCGCTTTGGGTGCGCGTCCCTCGTTAAGGGCGGGCATTTTGTCAACGAGGCCAACGATGTGCTAGCAGAGCCCGCGCCGCTCGATGACGAGGGCAACCATCTGGGCGATCCGCTCACCACGTGGTTCCGCCACAAGCGCATCGAGACCGACAACACGCACGGCACCGGCTGCACGCTCTCGTCAGCCATCGCCTGCGCGCTGGCCCAGGGCATGGATCTTGCCGATGCCGTCAACGCCGGCAAGGCCTACCTAACGGGCGCCCTCGCCGCGGGCTTTGACATGGGCAAAGGCTCCGGCCCCGTCAATCACATGTGGCAATATTAAATAGCCAGCAACCTGCCAAAAAGGGACAGGTTTATTTTGGCAGGTTTTATCTGGGCAAATGTCAAAACCGCCATAAGGGCACCTTTGTGGCGGTTCCTGCAAATATCTCAATCTGTAACAGTTAGAGCCCTTTTTTAGGTCCACCTGTTACAGATCGAGATTTTTCACTCTGGTCCTTTCGCATATCTCGATCTGTAACAGATAGAGACGATTTAGCCGCCCAAATGTTACAGATCGAGACATTCAAATTCCGCTGAAACGAAAATCTCGATCTGTAACAACAACTCGGCAAAATCGACTCAAGATGTTACGGATCAAGACAAACAGGTAGTGCAAAAGGGTCAGGCTAGTTTGCACCAAAAACCGTCGCAACATTCGATGAAAATCGCGCAAACGCGAAAAATCATCGGATGTTGCGACGGTTTGATTTTAGATAGCGGTCGAGCAAAGGACCGGGGCGCCTAGTCGTCAGCGAGTTGAATTCCCAACAAACCCGAGAGTGCCAGCGCCTGCTCGGCATTGACCGTCAAGCCACGCAGCTCACGGTAGTCACCCGAGACGACAGGGGCCGCGAATGTACAGCGCGACACATCAACGCCGGAAAGCGACGTCTTAAACACATCCACACGCGTCAGGTCACAGCCATCCAGGCGTATCTGACCCAGCTTAGCACCCTGAAACGCGGCCTCGCTCAGACGCGTATCGCGTGCTGTCATAGGGCCAATACGCCCCTCCGAAAGGTTCGCATAGCTCAAATCGCACGATGCAAACGACACACTCGACAGACGCGCCCTGAGCAAGTTGAGTCCCGGCGCCGAGCAGTCAACGAAGTCACAGCGGTTGAGCCAGCAGCCTTCCATGTTGCAGCGGATAAAGCGGCAGCCGCGAAACACCACGTTGCGAAACATCGAGCCGCTCCAGTCAACGCCATCGAACTCGCAAGATCGGAACACGACGCCATCGAAGGTCGCGCCGTTCGCAACGTCATAGGCAAGATCCAAATCCTCAAAAGCGGTATTGGAGACGAGTTCGTCGCCCTCAGCAAATAGGTCGATGAGCTCGTCCATGCCCATATGGCAGCCAAGCCGTTCGTTTACCCGGGCATAACCGCCGCAAAGGTGCCTGTCCCCTTTGCGGCGGTTTGGGGCCGTGCTACTCACCGAGCATCTCTTGGAGCTTGGCTGCCACGGCGTGGCCCAAGCTCTCGTGGCTTTCGGGCATCATGTGCAGATAATCGATATCGCCCGGCTCGGCAAAATCGGCGGCATTCAAAAAGTCGCAGCCAAACTGTTCGGCAACATACGCATAGTATTCGGCAAAATGCTCCGAGGCCTCGACGGAGTGCTCGTCAAAGTCGGTCATGTACACATCGGCGATCTGCGGCTTAATCTTGATAGGCGCCATCAGCAGAATGCGCGGGCAGGGCGCAGCGTCGGTCCACGGAAACGCGCGGACGGCGCGGATCAGCGCCATGGCACCGCGGGCGATATCGGCAGCCCCCACGCCAAAAACCGTCTTGCAGTCGTTGGTGCCCAGCATAATCACAATCGCATCCAGCGGCTTATGGGCCTCGAGCAGCATCGGCAACGCGCGAATGCCGTTGAGGTTAGTATCCAGATGGCACATATCGTCACGCACCGTCGTGCGACCGTTTAGGCCTTCCTCAATTACATGCCAGCCCTCGCCCAGGTCGCGCTGGACCACGCCGCACCAGCGCACATCGTGCGCATAGCGCACCGCGGTGCCGTCGCGCATACCCGCCGGATCATAGCCATAGGTATTGCTGTCGCCAAAGCACAGAACGTTTTTCATCGTAAGCCCTTCCTTTAGTAAAAAGCCGACGGGAGCAGCCTCTCCCGCCGGCTCGACCTATCTGTCAGCATCTACCGATTACAGGTACTTGCGCCAATCATCATCGTCCTCATCGTCCTCGGCGGCAGCCTGGGCCTGCTCGGCGACGCGAGCAGCCGCAGCGCGAGCGGCAACCTGGGCATAGGACTCCTCGTTGCGATCGGGGAAGTTTGCCAGCACGTGCTCGAACTTGGCAAAATCCTCGTCCCAGCGCGTAGAGGGCACGGCAAAGAAGACCTGCTTGACCTTAAAGACGCCCGACGCGAGCTCCTTGCGGAAGAGGATTTTGCC
>CABRZY010000079.1 GCA_902475475.1 uncultured Collinsella sp. | reverse complement strand
TATCTGCCGCTTCTTTGGTTCGCTCGATAATATCTTCGAGCATGCCTGGCATGGCGGAGACATTTGCTGCGATCCATGGTGGCCCCTTTGCAGGTTTTGCTAGTTTTTGCAACTTTTGCTAATTTTTGCAAGTTTTGCTAACGGTTTAACATGTCTTGTGCCGCGGGATTGCAGGAGTGAAAAACGGGGATTCCTATTATTGTCTCCGCCATGCCAGCCGACTACGTTGCAATGAGCGGGGCCCGGAGCGCGATGTTGCTGCGCTCCGGGCCCCGCTGCATTGTAAAACCATGACGGTTTGGCTGCCGTTGTTTTAGTCAAACAAACTCGGCATGTCGTTTTCTTTCATGAGGGCACCGGCGGAGGGGAGGCTCTGCGCGGTGAACTTCTCGGCCGAGACGCCGGTGCCGAGGATGTCCTCGGTTGTGCCGACGGTGGTGACCGAGCGGCCCTTCTTGGCCGTAAAGGCCTGGACGCCCTGCGTGTTGGTAGTCGTCTTGGTCTTGAGCAACGACGTGTTGAAGTTCATCAAACGATAGTCGCTCGAGACCAGTGCGATGTCGCGATCTTCCTTGAGCACCTGGGCATACAGCAGCTTGCTGCCGCCGTAGATGGCGTTCTTGAGGCGTTTGCGGTTGGTCTTGGTGACGTATCCAGAAAGCGCGACGCGCACCGCGCGGCCGTTCTCAAAGACGAACAACACGTCGGCCTTGTAGTCCTCGGGGTCGATGACCCAGATGACACTCTCGTCGGGTTCCATCTCAAGATCGGTCGGCAGGTACGAGCCCAGCTGGGCCGACTTGGTGTCCTCAAATGCCGCAACCTTGCACTTGTACACCTGGCTCTTGTTGGTAAACACGAGCAGCTCGTGCGTGTTGGAGGACGGGAACTCGATAAAGGGTTTGTCGCCGTCCTTGTACTTGAGCGTGGTCGCCTTTTTGAGTACGCGGTCCGTCATCTTCTTAAGGTAGCCATCGCGCGAGAGCATGATGGTAACCGGATATTCCTCGACCTCGGGCTCCAGGCTTACCTCGATGACCTCATGGGGCTCGATCCTGCCCGTGCGACGCGGCATCACATACTTCTTGTTGACCGCTGCCAGCTCGTCGCTGATGACCTTCTTGATGTTGTCCTCGCTCGAGAGAATCTCCTCAAGCTCGGCAATCTCACCCTCGAGCTTAGCGATGTCCTTGGTGCGGTTGAGGATGTATTCCTCGTTGATGTTGCGGAGCTTAAGTTCGGCAACAAACTCGGCCTGGGTCTCGTCGATGTCGAAACCCTTCATAAGGTTGGGCACGACCTCGGCTTCGAGCTTGGTGCCGCGGATGATGGCGATGGCCTTGTCGATGTCGAGCAAGATTGCCTCAAGGCCGTGCAGCAGGTGCAGGCGCTCGGACTTTTTGCCCAGGTCAAAGTTAATGCGGCGACGCGTGGACTCAATACGCCACTTGACCCACTCGTGCAGGATCTGGCGCACGCCCATAACGCGAGGGTAACCATCGACCAGCACGTTGAAGTTGCACGAGAACGAATCCTGCAGCGTGGTCGAGCGATAGAGCTTGGCCATGAGCTTGTCGGGGTCGACACCGCGCTTAAGGTCGATGGCGATGCGCAAGCCCGAGAGGTCGGTCTCGTCGCGGATGTCGGCAATCTCCTTGACCTTGCCCTCTTTGGAGAGCTTGACGATGCGCTCGATGATGACATCGGTCTTGGTGGTGTAGGGAATCTCGTAGACCTCGATGATGCGCTCTTCGGGAATCCAGCGCCAGCGGGAGCGGATCTGGAAGCTGCCAAGGCCGGTCTCGATAATCTTTTCCATCTCCTCGCGGCGGTAGATGATCTCGCCGCCGGTCGAGAAGTCGGGCATGGGCATGTATTCGAGCAGGTCGCAGTCGGGGTCCTGCAGGTAGTGCATTGTGGCAGTGCAGACCTCGTTGAGGTTGAAGCCGCAGATGTCGGACGCCATGGCGACACCGATGCCCTTGTTGGCTGAGACGAGGATATTGGGGAACGTGGTGGGCAGCAGGCGCGGCTCCTTCATGGCGCCGTCGTAGCTGTCGACGAAGTCGACCGGGTCCTTGTCGATGTCCTTGAAGATCTCGGCGCTGATGGGGGAGAGCTTGGCCTCGGTGTAACGCGAGGCGGCGTAGCTCAGGTCGCCCGAATAGTACTTGCCAAAGTTGCCCTTCGACTCCACGAAGGGCGCAAGCAGCGCTTCGTTGCCCGTCGCCAGGCGCACCATCGTCTCGTAGATCGCGGCATCGCCGTGCGGGTTGAGCTTCATGGTCTGGCCCACGATGTTGGCGCTCTTCTGGCGCTCGCCCTTGAGCAGACCCATCTTGTACATGGTGTAGAGCAGCTTGCGGTGCGAGGGCTTAAAGCCGTCGATCTCGGGGAATGCTCGCGAGACGTTGACGCTCATGGCGTAGGGCATGTAGTTGACCTCGAGCGTCTGCGTAATCGGCTGATCGGTGACCTCGGAGTGCAGGCCGATGACGTTCTCGGCGTTGACCTGCTTTTTCTTAGGCTGGTTCTTCGTCTTCTTCTTTGCCACGATTTCCTCTTGAACTTCTTATGGGCCGTCGTTATCGATTTGCTGCTACTGCAGGTCCAACTGGTCCAGGTATTCTTTGCCGTGCTCCGAGATATGGCGCTTGCGGCCCGCCTCGTCGTTGCCCAGCAACAGATTGAACATGGTTTCCATCTTGGTGACGTCCTCGGGCTCAACCTTGATCAGGCGACGCGTCTCGGGGTTCATGGTGGTGAGCCACATCATGTCTGGATCGTTTTCACCAAGACCCTTGGAGCGGTTGATGGAACACTTCTGGTCGCCGATCTCCTTGAGGATGCCATTCTTCTCGAGCTCGGTGTAGGCAAAGTAGGTCTTCTCTTTGCAGTTGATCTCGTAGAGCGGCGACTCGGCGATATACACGTAACCTTCGTCGATAAGCGTGGGCACCAGGCGGTAAAGCATGGTGAGCACGAGCGTGCGGATGTGGTAACCGTCGACGTCGGCGTCCGTACAGATGATGACCTTGTTCCAGTTGAGGTTGTCCAGGTCAAAGGCACCAAGGTTTTTGATGCGCTTGTCCTTGATCTCCACGCCGCAGCCCAGCACGCGCATGAGGTCCATGATGATGTCGGACTTAAAGATGCGTGGATAGTCCTCCTTTAGGCAGTTGAGGATTTTGCCACGGACGGGCATAACGCCCTGGAACTCGGCATCGCGCGAGGTACGAATGGCGCCTGCTGCCGAGTCGCCCTCTACGATGTAGATCTCGCGGCGGCTCTTGTCCTTGGAGCGGCAGTCGATGAACTTCTGCACGCGGTTGGCCATGTCGGTCTTCTGCTGCAGGTTGGTCTTGATGCTCTGACGCGTCTTCTCGGCGTTCTCGCGCGAGCGCTTGTTGATGAGCACCTGCTCCATGATCTTGTTGGCGGCGTCTTTGTTCTCGATCAGGTAAGTCGAGAGGCGCTCCTTAAAGAAGGCCGTCATAGCCTGCTGGATAAAGCGGTTGTTGATGGCCTTCTTAGTCTGGTTTTCATAGGACGTCTGGGTGGAGAAGCAGTTGGTCACCAGCACCAGACAGTCCTGGACATCCTGCCACTTAATGCCGCTCTCGTTTTTGTTGTACTTGCCCTGTTGCTTAATGTAAGCATCGATGGCACTGGTCAGAGCGCTGCGGGCGGCCTTCTCGGGCGAACCGCCGTTCTCGAGCCACGATGAGTTGTGGTAGTACTCCTGCATCATGAAGGTGCGCGAGAAGCACATGCACGCGGTAATCTTCACGTTGTAGTCGGGCAGGTCCTCGCGGTCGCGACCGCGACGGTCGGCCTCGATAAAGAAGGGCTCGGTGAGGTAGTCGGTACCGACCTTCTCGAGCACGTAGTCCTCGATGCCCTTGGGATAGCAAAAATCCTCTTCGGTAAACTCGCCATCGTCGCCCTCAATGCGCAGGCGGAAGGTCACGTTGGCGTTGACCACGGCCTGGCGGCGCATGGTCTCGCGATACCAGTCGTGGGGAATGCTGATCGAGGTAAAGACCTCAAGATCGGGGCGCCACTTGATGGTGGTGCCGGTGCGGTTCTCGTCGCTGGGCTCAATCTCGAGTGCCTTCTTTTTGGCACCGACGACCTTGCCCTTCTTAAAGTGCAGGGAGTACTTGTTACCGTCACGCCAGACGGTAACGTCCATGTATTCAGAGGCGTACTGAGTCGCGCAGGAGCCCAGGCCGTTGGTACCGAGCGAGAAGTCGTAGTCGCCGCCCTGGTTGTTGTTGTATTTGCCACCTGCGTAGAGCTCGCAAAAGACGAGCTCCCAGTTAAAGCGCTTCTCGGAGGGGTTCCAGTCGAGCGGGCAGCCGCGGCCGTTGTCCTCTACCTGAATGGAGCCATCGCGAAAGGCGGTAAGGGTGATGAGCTTGCCGTAGCCCTGGCGCGCCTCGTCAACGGCGTTGGACAGGATCTCGAAGGCGGCATGCGCGCAGCCGTCGAGTCCGTCCGAGCCAAAGATGACGGCGGGGCGCAGGCGTACGCGCTCCTCGTCCTTGAGCTGGCGGATACTGTCGTTACCATAGTTTGCGGTGTTTTTTGCCATACTCGCTCTCTCGGTGCTCCTTTGCTGCGTTTAAGTCATATAGATAGTCAAGGTAGCATAGCCCAGCCCCTGGGCGATTCCAACCAACACGAAATCCATCGAACAATCGTTCGATTAGATAATGAATGCTTGGAATGCGGGAGGGACCTGTCCTGTCCTATTCAAACATCTGCGGCAGGTCGATGAAGACGGTTCGATCGCTTTCGCCAGCTTCGAAGCCCGAACGGGAGAAGAATCCATAGCGATGGCACTTGAGTCCCGTTGCCTCGACTTGGGCGATTTCCTCGTCGACCATTTTTTGCGTGATGGGGGATTTGCGGAACTTTGCTTCGTAGAATGCGTAGCCCTCGGGGTCTTGCGTTACCACATCGAATTCGCCGCTCGTTTTGTTTGCGGGGTCGTCGTACCAGTACTTGCCTATGGCGTCGAAAGCCGGTTCGATCTTGCCGGTCCTGTTCTGCCGCACGAGGTATTGACGGCAGATCTCCTCGAACATATGAGGAACGTAGTTTTCCTCGAAGTCTTGGAAGACGTGACGATCATAGAAGACTTCCGAGTCGAGCAGCTGACGCGCTGAGGCATTGCGGAAAACATAGCGATAGTAAAAGAGCGAAAGCGGATCCACTACAAAGTAGCCAGACTTGCGCTTGTTCGTAGGGTCGTTGATGGGTGCACGCTTTTGGACGATTTCGAGTGACATGAGCTTGTCGAGCACGTCTGCCATGGCCGGACCGCTCGAGACGTGCGACTGTGCCAGCACGTCCCCCCAACGGGAGTAGCCTTGTGCGAGAGCCCCGAAAACTTCGTTGGCGTTGGTCATCTTCGAGATCTCGGCGTTGAGATAGGACGGCACCTCGCTTTCTAAGCGGGCGCCAGGTTCCGTGACGAGCTCGATGATGTTGTCTCGTACGCTTTGGGATTGATCGATGAGGCGATTGTAAAAGGGGATACCGCCAAAAACGCTATAGAGCCGCACCTTGTCCTCGGGCGAGAACGCGGGATAGAACTTCGCAGCGTCAAAGTAATCCATGGGCTTAAGCTCAAGCGCGAGATCAATTCGCCCGTAGAGGGGGCTTTCATGCTCGATGAGGGATTTCATAATCTCAACGTAGGAGCCGCACAGGACAATGTTTAAACGTGAGTCTTCCCTGTGGGCGTCGATTGAGGTCTGAAGAATGCTGTCTAGGCCTTTAACCGCATCTCTCAAGTAGGGGTATTCGTCGAGAACGAGGGTAATGTTCTTGTCTTTAGCTTGGGCAAACAGAAATTCGATGAGCTCGCGGATGCCTGTGAAGGCGAGCGGAGGAAAGCCCAGCGCTTCAGCAACAAGGACGGACAGACTCTCGAGGTTGTCTGCCTCGGAGGTTTGGCGGCACTCGTAATAGACCGTTGCGACGTCCGACAAATCGGTTAGCGCCTGCTTGATGAGCTCACTTTTTCCGACGCGACGCCTGCCGTAAATGAGAACATTGCGCTGCTCGGGTGCTTTGAGCGTTTTCTTAATACGGGCGAGCTCACGCTCCCTGCCAATAAATTCCACTTACTCGGTTCCTTCCGACTCGGTTTTGTCCGAGTTAATTGTATCGCATGGATCAGTTTATGCTCGAGTTTACTCGGACAAAACCGAGTCGGTTCTGCCCGAGTAAATTTGAAGGCGGCCGAATGCGTCTTGCTGCGTTTGCGGTTGGATACGTTGTCGAAAACGTGTCGTGCGGATTGTTGGATCGAATCGAACATTGGGACAGACGTCTCGTTTTATGGGCCGGGGGCGTGCATGTGCGAGTTCTTTTGGCCCATAAGGAACGCTGGTGGGTCGTTATTTGGGCCACGGGTCACTTCGCCGGCGCCGTGTTTCGTCATACGCTCATAGTGGAAGCCGATGCCACGGGACGACGAAGGCCTTGGGCAACGGATGAGGTGCAAGCGAAAGGAGCGGTGAGGATGATGAAGCCCATGACGAAGAAGCTGCTGTTAGGAATTCCCACCGTGACGCTTTCGGCCGTGCTGGCGTGTACAGTGGCCGGCTGTGGCGGTAGTGCTCCGAGCGGCTCGCCTGGCGGTTCGGGCGGCAGCGCGCCTGTGCAGGAAAAGCCCAGGGCCTATGATTCGCAGACGGTCGAGGTGGCAGGCATTACCTATGAGTCGGTGGCTCACGGTACGTTCTATCGCGGTGATGCCAAGAAGCAGGACGGCTTTTACCTGCACATCAAGATCACCAACAACAACACAAAGAACAGGACGTTCAGTTCCTTTAACGTGCATGCTGCCCAGGGCGATCTTGAGGCAGGCGACCCGTTGTTTACTTCCGGCAAGGCGGCCGTGCTCGACTACGTTGCAAGCGAGGCTCCCGATGAGCTGCACGAGGGCATCGACCTTTCCGAGAGGCCAGATATCGGCCCGGGCGAGACCGTTGAGTACGTGTATTTCTGGGCGCCCAAGACGGCGTACTACGGGCCCATCACTGTCGAGTTCGTAGACGCTTATGCCCCCGCCAAGAATCATGAGGCCATGCACTTTGACACCACGGGATGCGAGACCAAGGAGTTCAAGGCGGCCGGCGGCGTGGCCGATTCTGGCGAGAAGGCAGATTTAACGGGCATCGACTGCGCATCGTACAGCATCGAGGCCGCCGATGGGTACACGCTGGATTCGTCCGACGAAGAGCGCGAAAAGGCAAACTTCTTCCACGACGAGACTGGAGGACGCCTGAACATCAGCATCTTCCCGCGCTCGCCGGAGGAAGAGGTTGCAAGCCTAGAGCAGGTCTACGAAGGCAAGGAGACAACAACCGACCAGGTCGAGTACAACGGCATAACGTGGCTGCGCTTTACCGGTCCCGACAACGGCCATACGCTGTTTGCGACGGCTCCCGCGACGGGCGAGACCGTCCGCGTGTCGATTGGCTGGAAGATCGACTGGGATGCCGCCGTGCCCATGATGGAGGCACTGAAGCTCAAGTAACGCCGCGATTCTTACGTCAGGCGACTCAGGGCTGGCTCCGAGTTATCGGGGCCAGCCCCTTTTGATGTTCGATGAGCCGAGTCGGCGCCTCTCACAAAAGTAACTAGGAGCTAGCGAGGCCTATCCGAATTGGCCTCATTGGCGGTGTCGATCTCGAGCGCCGTGCGGCGGGCACTGTAGGCGACGAGGCCGGCGCCTGCCGCAAAAGCGGGCG